>JAFAFM010000070.1 GCA_023423495.1 Armatimonadota bacterium | reverse complement strand
ACCGTGCCATCTTCCAACTCGCCGTAAGGTCCGACCACTTTTGCGTGGCCAGGCCAGGCTGCAATTTGCCACCGACCGACAAATAAATATTTTCGGGGCGGAAAACCATTGCAAGAAGATCTTTAAGGTCAGCCGGTTGATATCTAGGTTGGGTGAAGCTGACCGGCTCGAGAGCCTGACGCCAATCCGAGAATCTGCGAAAGGTTAAGTCGTCTGCCACAGCCGACAACGACTCGGGGAGGAAGCTTGATTCCCGGAGCAGGGAATGCATCATGCTGACGCCCGTCGCTAGGTCTGCCGGCACGACTTCGATGCTAACTCGCACATGGTCTTCCGACACCACTGCCCGTACCCGACTTCCAGTTCGACCGACGATGTCCTGAATCTGGTTGCGGCTGTATGTCGAGGTGTCTTGCCCGAGCGTCCCGGTCGCCATTCGCAACAGGGCGCGGTCGCGCCGAGCTATTGAGGGAAGCTTGATAATCGCCTGAATCGAAACGTAGTCAGCGGTTTGATCGAGCCACTCGACCACACTCGGAGTTGCAGGAATCTGCAAAGCGATGGTGGCTACCAGCGACATCAAGAGCCCACCACCGTGACCGCTTGTTCCTTGGAAAAAGCTCGCGCGCCGAGCTTGAATTGTTCCAAGGTTAGGTTGTCGATCGTTCGCAGCATCTGCTCCGGCCGACTGCCGTGGTTCTGGGCCAGCAGCAACCCTCGGATGAACGCAACGCCGCTCGCCGAACCCAAATACCTCTGCACCCACCTTCGGGCGAGAAGTTTTCCCGTGGCGTAGAGAGTCCCCCAATCCGAATCCGTGACCTCGTCGATCGCAATACCAGCCCCGGAAGATTTTTCGGTTTGGGCCAGGAGAATCAGCCCACGGTTTGTGGTTGGAGTGTAGGTCACGAAAGCGCCTTCGAGTTTCGACCCAACAGCCAGGGCGAACGCCAATGCGCCGACTGTTTTCGGAGCGTCGAAGGTGTCCACGATGGCTGCTCGGCCCTCTCCAATCGCCGATACTTCTACTCGGCCAGGCTTTCCGGCCGGTCTTTCCGGCACTGGCGTGCGGATCGCGCCTTGCTTCATGCCGATCGCCTCGACGGCCAATTCTGTGGTTTGCTTGATATCGATTGGACCAGCAATCGTGAGCACCAGATTTTCCGGATAGAAGTGGTTGGATTGCAGCGCCCGAAGGTCTTTTAAAGTTGCGGTCGACATCACCTCTAACGATCCGTTGGGATCCAAACCGTGCTCAGCAAACGCCGCCGACCACGCGCCGCGAGAAAGCTTGGATGATTCCTCGCTCGTTGCAAACTCTTCGCGCATGATCCGGACTTCAGATGCGATCGACTCTTCCGAAGCTTGGAGTGGCTTCAGGATGTCGAGAATGGACGATACAGCAAGCTTGAGCTCTTTCGGCGGCACGTTGATCTCAAACACCATGGCGTCTCGCAACGTCTGCGCCCGGAGGTAGCCGCCTTCGGATTCCAATTTGAAGTCCACCTGACCTGATACCCCTTTTGCCATAAGATGCTCTAGAAGGTGTCTCCAGCCGTGCGTTTTTGGTGTCTCGGGAACGGAGCGTGATGAGGCCCACAGTTGGACGGAGACCATGGGTTCATCGGCCATCCTTTCCACGAGAACGGCGGCGCCGATCCGGCAGATCGTGCGGAGGCGGGCCGGTTGCTCCTGGTTCAACAAGGCAACCGAAAGCGCGAGAGCTAGCATGGGGACGATTCGAATAGTATGACGCCTCGGCTAGTGAAAGTAGCTCGCGCCATTTATGTCGATAACCACTCCGCTCAGATAAGCGGCCTTTTCGCTCAGCAGGAAGGAAGCGGCAGCAGCGCAGTCTTCTGGACTCGCCATTCGGCCGAGCGGAATCGATTCGAGAATGGATGGAAGGCGCTCTTCCATTCCGCTTCTTGCCATGGCGGTGTCAACCCAGCCGGGAGCAATCCCGAATACGCCGACATTTAGCGGCGCTAATTCGACTGCCAATGCGCGCGTGACGTTGATCAAGGCGGCTTTGGACGCCGAATAGGTTGAAGCTCCACTTTCACCGCGGAAACCGACTCGGGATGCAACGTTCAGTATTTTTCCATTGCCGCGGGCGGAGAATGACTTGGCGGCTGCGCGCATGAGCCGATATGGCGATTCAAAGTTAATAGCTAACGTTCGGGCCAGGTTGGAGGAAAACTCTTCATCGGTTGCCTTTAATAAGTGCAACGGCAGGTAGACACCCGCGTTATTCACGACTGCCGTCAGCTCGCCGTCGGACTCTACAGAGGTCCAGAACTCCTGGACTCCTTCCGGCTGGGAGAGGTCGCATACATAGGTTTCCGATGCGTGTGCACCGAGTTGTCGAACCGTTTCTTCAAGCTCGGGGCTGGAACTTGAGGCGTGCAATGCGACTAGCCAGCCCTGCGCGGCAAGTTCCAAAGCAATTGCTTTTCCAATGCCTCTTGACGAGCCGGTAACGAGAACTCTTCGATTCACAAGCCGATTTTACTGGTGAATTTCGAATGGAGCCGCTATCCTATCGTAAGGTTATGTTGATGAAGGTTTGGAGCTTGGCGGTTGTTGGACTTGGTGCAGGGGCAATGTTTCTGATGGAGCCTCCAACGAGGGAGATGCAAGAACGCGTTCCGGCCAAGCCTACGTATGCAGAGCACGTTGCTCCGATCTTGAACAACCACTGTGTTCCGTGCCATCGACCTGGCGAAGTCGCACCATTCTCCCTGATCGGACACGAGAACGCGAAGAAATGGGCAGCCATGTCCTCGGTCGTAACCCAATCGAAGCAAATGCCGCCTTGGAAAGCTCGCCATGGATACGGTGAGTTTGCGGATGACAATCAGCTTTCGGCGACCCAGATTGCCATCTTAAAGAAATGGAACGAGATGGACGCTCCCCGGGGGGATAAGGCAAAGGAGCCGAAGCCACCGGTCTTTGCCTCTGAGTGGGCGTTGGGCAAGCCCGGCTTGGTAGTGACGCAGAAAGCTCCATACAAAGTTTCAGCAGAAGGAACGGACGAATATCGGAACTTTGTGATCAAGACAGATTTCGACAAACCCATGTGGGTTACTGCTATGGACGTCCGGCCCGGGAATCCCAAGATCGTGCACCACGTGATTGTTTTCGTCGATAACCAGGGAGCGTCTGAAAAGCTGGCCGAGCGGTCCCGCGATGGCAAAGAAGGCTACGAGACATTCGGGGGCGTAGGCTTCATTCCGAATGGTTCTTTCGGAGGTTGGGCACCGGGCATGCGGGCTCGTTACCTGCCAGAAGGAAAAGCATTTAAACTGGAGCCCGGTGCTCGACTAGTAATGCAGGTCCACTACAACAAGTCGGGCAAGGAGGAAACGGACCTTACTCGAGTCGGGCTATATTTCGCGAAAACGCCAGTCGAGCAAGAAGTGCGCCTTGCCTGGCTATTTAATTTAGCTCTGCGCATTCCTGCTAATGCCAGAGCACATAAGCAGGTTTACACCATGAATGTTCCAGACGACATAACCCTGTATGGCGTGATGCCGCACATGCACCTCCTGGGCAAGGAAATGAAGGCTTATGCGATCAAGCCGGACAAGTCCGAGGTGCCTTTGATTCACATCGAGAATTGGGATTTCCATTGGCAGTTGAACTACCTGTATAAGAAGCCGTTGAGAATTCCAAAAGGCTCCAAGATCTACGTCGAAGCGACGTACGACAATACTTCGGACAACCCGAACAATCCAAGCAATCCGCCGAAGCCAGTGAATGTCGGTGAGCGGACCACGGATGAGATGCAACTTCTAGTAGCCGCCTACTCCGTGGATGGGCAGCGGATTTCCAACTAAATTCAAACTTTGTCGGGTGCGAAACCAACACCGAGTGGGTTTGCGCAATTGCACCGATCCGGGTATCCTCTCTTGGTTCTAAACAGCGGCCAAATGCCCGAATGGCATGGAAGCGCATATTCAGGAGGATTACTCAATCATGAAGTTTCTTCAGGAAGCGGCGCGCGGAGCATTCGGCAGCGTGTCGCCCCGCGGTTACACGGCGCTATTAACCACGCTACTTGCGTTGATTGTGCCGACAGCCGCATTTGCCGGCGAAGCCGACGTAAAGCTCAACTTTTCGGCTGCCGACAAGAACATGCTGTACATCTCGCTGGTGATCGGCATTTTGACGGTTATTGGAGCCTTTGCGCTTCGCTCCGCGATCCTGAAGCGATCGCCGGGCAGCGAAAAGATGCAGGCTGTGGGCAATGCGATCCGCGAAGGTGCGCTGGCATACCTTGGTCAGCAAATCAAGCTGATGCTCATCTTCGTTGTGCTGCTCGCCGTTGGCCTATTGGTCATGTTCGGCCAGCAGTTGAACAGCTATGCCATGGGCGGCTTGGTTGCGCTTAGCTTTGTGGGTGGCGTTGCCGCTTCCTACATAGCTGGTTATTGGGGAATGCGCACGGCGGTTGACGGCAATATGCGCACCGCTTTCGCAGCGCTTACCAGCTATAAGAACGCACTCGAAATCTCTTTCCGCAGTGGCGCTGTTGCCGGTCTCATCACGGTTGGCATGGG
>JAFAFM010000062.1 GCA_023423495.1 Armatimonadota bacterium | reverse complement strand
TTTTCACCTTTCCCTCACGGTACTGGATGCACTATCGGTGACAAGATGTATTTAGCCTTACGCAGTGGTCTGCGCAGATTCACACGGGGTTCCACGTGCTCCGTGCTACTCGGGTACCACTTGAATTCGATCAGAGTTTTCAAATACGGGGCTCTCACCCTCTATGGCTGTGCGTTCCAACACTATTCCTTTAACTAGCTTCGATCTTCTTTTCTAACTCTCTCTAACTCAACCAACCCTTTCGGATAGGTTCAGTTAGGGAGAGTTAGTAGTGGCCCCACGACCCCAAGAGGCAAGCCCCTTGGTTTAGGCTCTTCCGCGTTCGCTCGCCGCTACTTGCAGAATCTCTTCGATTTCTTTTCCTCTGCTTACTTAGATGTTTCAGTTCAGCAGGTTGCCTTCACGACCCCTATGTATTCAGGATCGGATTGCCAGGCATTACCCTGACAGGATTTCTCCATTCGGAAATTCCAGGATCAACACTTCTGTGCAGCTCCCCTGGACGTTTCGCCGCTTTCGCGTCCTTCATCGGCATCTTGTCCCTAGGCATTCGTCGTACACCCTCTTAAGCTTAAATTTCACTCGCAGCTTTATCGAGTGCTCGATGCATATTTCTTTAAACCACTATTCGATTTTCAAAGAACTCTTCGCAGGCCGCATCGCTTTTTGGGTCAGCGGCAAGAGGAAATGATACCAGCCAGGGACTCCTGTGTCAAGGGCCCATAAGAATTTCATTAGGATTCTTTAGCGGGGGTGCTGTCGACCGGGGGATTTGCCTGTCGTTCCTCTTCAGCTAAGTATATGACGCCCCCTTTCGAGCAATCATTCCACGCTTGAATTAGACCTAGGACTAGTGCATTTCCAGATCGCCCAACAGCAACTGTATTTGGTTGATCTGGCCCAAGTGATAAACCATGTTCCAATACGGGAGGCCGAGCACGTCGGCCATGGTCATCTTCATCCCGCCGCCAAACGGGAGCGTGATTTCCTCATCGAGCTTCGCCTCTGGAAACTCGGCAATTGCCTGGCACAGCTCGACCGTCGAAGTTCGAGCCGCATCACAGCATTTCTGAACTGAGTCATAGGAATCTCTCAATCGTTCAAACTCGGTCCGCGCATGCGAATTGAGGTCGGGGACTGAACGTTCCTTAATAATTGGTAAGAACCAAGACGCCTGCGTCGCCACTTCCTGCATCTGGCTCAGTGTCGAGCGCGTATGCTCGCCCGGTGTCCAAGTTTGCCGATCATCTGGGACCGCCTCCGCCGAGCGGCAGATATCATCCACCGCTTTTTGGGTTTGCTTGACGATCTGATCAAGGTAGCGCATGGCTAGGCAGGAGCGGTTTGCTTCTCAAAGATGCTTAGGCCGGCCGCATTCCAGTCGTCGATGAATCGCTGGAGCCCGGAATCGGTCAACGGGTGCTTGAACATCATCTGCAAAATCTTAAACGGCATCGTGGAGACGTGCGCACCAGCTTGGATCGCCTGGACCACGTGAAGGGGATGCCGAATCGAAGCCACGAGCACTTCGGATTCAAATCCGTAGTCCTGAACCATTCGCACGGTGTCTTGGACTGCAATCATCCCTTCGGCGCTCATATCGTCCACCCTGCCCACAAAGTTGGAAATGTAGGTTGCGCCAGCTTTTGCCGCCATCAACGCCTGCGGCACCGAGAATACAAGCGTCACATTGGTTCGGATGCCCCGATCAGCCAGGGTTGAGACGAGGCGGATGCCCGACTCGATCAGCGGGACCTTGACAACAATCTGGGGATGCCAACTGGAAATCTCCAGCGCTTCTTTCAGCATCGTGTCGTAGTCGGTGGCCACGACTTCTGCGCTGATGTCACCACGGGGAAGCGACTCACACATCTTGACGACTGTTTCGCGGAACCCTTTGCCCGACTTTGCAATCAGAGTTGGGTTGGTGGTCACACCATCCAGCACACCCCACTCCGCCGCCTGACGAACTTCCTCGATATCACCGGTATCCACGAACAGCTTCATGGGATCAGTGTACCGGTCAAAGGAGGGTGGCGGACAACGACAAATTCTGGTCGTCGCCCGCCCTTCTTCTTAATCAACTTCGATCTTTCCGAAAAGCCCGTGGGTCTCTTCGACGATGCCAGCGGCAAAGTAAAGATCATTGGTGTTTCCGGACGAGATGCCATTGCCAAATTTCAGGTCCCACAGTCGTTCGATCTCGATGGGTCCGCCGCGGCGGGCTTTGAGAGCGCCCAACTTCTTGCCTGTAGCAAGGTCGAAGCCGTGAATGCGCCCGTCCCCAAAGTTCCCGACCAACAACGCTCCTGAGAAGGTGCCGAAGTTTGCCGGGGCGATTGTAAGTCCCCAAGGTTGCACGAGCGAATCATTCGAGGTGATTCGGCGGAGAAAGTGGCCGCTCATATCGAACTCGTTCACTACCCCGTTGCCTTCAACATCACCCAAGGCCGGGTTTGTGTACGCCACATAAAGCTTCCCTGCCAACGCTTGGATGTTGAACGGTCGGAAACCAGGGGGCAGAGTCGGGTCCACAAACATCCCTGGAACCGCCGTCGGTGCATAGGTGGCATCGAAGACATCGATGGTGTTTTGGCCGATGTTTGCCGCATAGAGCAGATTTCTAACGCCATCATTTCCTATTGCCAGCCCGGTATAAACCGCGCCTGCTGCGGCAATGCCTAGTTTCGCCGTGGTGTTCGGAGCCACGGTAGGCGCCCACCCCGCAATGATTCCACTCAAGCTCGAGGTGATGAATAGGGCCGGAGCGGATGTAGTCCCGTTTGTGACGTCGAAATCGGGAGTTCCGTTGAATACCTGCCCGGTTGGGTTTCCACCTGGAATACTTACCACCAACGGGACTCTTATGAAAGTACTGCCGTTGACATCCCCTGCGTACAGGGTGCTGGTGCCGGTGCCCTGGTTGGAGACCCAGAACGCGGCTCCGGCTGGATTCAAGCCAATTCCCCAAGGATTAACCAAATTCACATCGGTGATTG
Source organism: Armatimonadota bacterium (assembly GCA_023423495.1). Classification (GTDB taxonomy): domain Bacteria; phylum Armatimonadota; class Fimbriimonadia; order Fimbriimonadales; family Fimbriimonadaceae; genus 55-13. The sequence goes on along the minus strand of JAFAFM010000062.1, from coordinate 606 downwards.
GGGCAAAGCCGGGAATATCCGAAACCAAATTGGTTATTTTGTAGCGGCTGTCCTTATCTGCCAACGCCGAAACAGCCAACCCTGCAAGTAGGATCGGCGCAAACCATCGCAACTTCATAGAATTCACACTCCTCAATGCTGAGGTCGCCTAAATCCTCCAGGAAGTTGGGCCTGAGATTCTCTCCATTTGGAAAATCCGGCTTCCTATGTTTTTCATATTTTCAGCATGCCAATTCCTATGGACACCTAGAAACCTTGCGTCTCCCTAAAAGTGTCCAATCCATAAAAAGGAGCGAATGGATGGCACTTATACCGATTTACCAATCTTGGATGGACAAACTAGGGGCTTACATGGCGGGCCAAAACATCATTGGCAGTCTGTCGTCCGCGCCAAGTATCAACCTCATCGGTCCTCTTCACCGTTCACTCGTTCAAGAGCAGTTTGCCGAGGAGCACTTTGAAGAGCGATTGAGACGAAAATTCGAAGCTATTCGCGAAGAAGAGCGAGACGTCCTGGATTCCTTAATCCTCGTGGACTAGTCCCGACTGCTTTAACTCGCCTTAGCCAAAATCTGCTCATCGAAAAGCTGAGCGCGCACACGGATA
>JAFAFM010000049.1 GCA_023423495.1 Armatimonadota bacterium | reverse complement strand
CTCTTGCCCCGGCCGATTTCTGGATTGGGGGCCGAACTTCTCGTTCCCATCCGCGTTGTAAATGGGAACAACCAGCAAGATGGCCCGGTCGAGAATGCCTTTCTGCTCCCGGCAGTAATTGCGTAACAAAGCCAGCGCCGCCTCTTTCCCCTCGACTTCACCGGCGTGAATATTCGCCTGGATGTAGATGATCGGCTTGCCGGAAGCTTTCGCTTGGGCAGGGGTGGAAACCAGCGGACGTGAGGCAATCACGAGCGGCATCTGACGACCCTCGGTGGATTTGCCCATCCACTTCACCGAAATTGGGGCTCCGGCTCGTTGAAGGTCTTCCAAGAACCTCACAACGTCGGCGTAAGTCGAAGTCTCTTTAAATTGAGAGCGTTCGGCCCGGGTTTGCGGCCATGGAGCTTGGAAGAGGGCAATGCCCGCCACAATGCTGGAAAGCAGGGTCATGGAAGCTACGTTACCCAGTGGAACTTCCATTTTGGGTCGCAAAGTGGTGAGCGTGTAGGAGACAATAAACGCATGTTTGCTCTGCTCGGCGCCGTACTCGCTATCCAAGGTCACAACACCCTCACTCCCGAAGAACACCACGCGGGTTGGAAATTGCTTTTTGACGGCAAGACCACCCATGGCTGGACCAACTTCAAATCGAATGAAATTCGTCCAGGCTGGAAGGTTGTCGATGGCCTATTGGTGTGCGCCGAGCCCAACAATGCGGGCGATATCGTGACCAAGGAGAAGTTCGACTGGTTCGAACTGACCCTGGAGTTCAACCTCTCCAAGGGAGGCAACAGCGGCGTGATGTTCCACGTTGCCGATACGGGTGGCTCAACGTGGCACAGCGGACCTGAGGTGCAGCTTTACGATCACTGGGTGGCCGAGGGCGTGGAGACAACCGGCTTCCTGTATCAGTTGTATGGATCGAAGGTGGATGCGGCCAAGCCGGCGGGCGAGTGGAACAAGCTGCGACTCATGATCGCCCCTGACAAGTGCTTCACCGAGATCAACGGGCAGCGATATTATGAGTTCGTGCTAGGCAGCGACGACTTCAAGTCGCGAATCGCGAAGAGCAAATTCAAGGAATTTCCGAACTTCGGAACCCTGGGCAAGGGCTCGATCGCGATTCAGGGTGACCACGGCGTAGCGTCCTTCCGCAACATCAAGATCCGCCCGATCAAGAAGTAAAGCTGATTGGGGCCGCCTTATAAGGGCCTCCAGTTCATACTTGGGCAAGTGGATAAGCTCGATCGCTATCGATGGGTTTTCTATGCCGCGGCCCTGTACAACGCGCTGTGGTCGATCTTCGTTGTCCTGCTTCCCAATTTTTACTTCGACCTCTTCCGGGTTGCACGTCCCAGCCATCCTGCGCTCTGGCAATGCATCGGCATGCTGGTTGGTACCTTCGCGATTGCGTATTGGCTGATTGCCCGCGACCCCCTGCGTTACGGAGCCTTCGCCTGGGTTGGACTGCTGGGCAAAGTTCTCGGCCCGATCGGCATGGCGTACGAGATCATGAACGGCCGTCTGCCCCTGGGGTTCGCTTGGGTGTGCCTCACCAACGACGTGATCTGGTGGATCCCGTTTGCCCTCTTCCTGGGTGAGCATTACCGGGCGGAGAAGCAGAAGCTGTGATGGTCGCTCCTTATAACAGTTGAACTAGGCAGCAAGAAACTGACAACCGCGATTCGAGCGGAAATCCTTCGAATTCACTCGGAATTCCATCGAAAGAATTCCATCCGCTTTCGAAGGAACTTGGAATTCCTTCGAAAGAATCTCGTTCGCGTTTAAAGGAACTTGGAATTCCTCCGAAAGAATTTCGTCTGCGTTCGAAAGAATCTGGAATTCCTTTGAAAGAATCTCGTTCGCGTTTAAAGGAACTTGGAATTCCTTTGAAAGAATATCGTCCGCCTTCGAAGGAATTCGGTCGAATTCTTGCGGAATCTAGGTCGGTTAGAGCTTAAAGTCGCCAAATCTCATATGAGATGGTGCTTTAGGATAGATAACTTTTCTCAATGGAACGGCCTGACTTCGACCGGCGCCCGGCAGGCGACAGCAGCTTTGCGGCCCCATTCAACGGCTTCCTCCATGCTCCCTACCTCCAGCACCCACAATCCGCCGATATGCTCCGCCCCTCGCAGATAGGGGCCAACTTCAACTGAGACATCTCCGTCCGCCTTTGCCCGAATAGACTTTGCCTCCGAAGGCGGATAGAGTCCACCTACAAACACGCGCACGCCGGCATTCACCATTTCTTGGTTTAGAGCGTCGATGTCCCGCGTCATCGCCTCGTCCTCGACCGACGGATCGTAGTCTTCCGGATGGTGAATGGTGACCAGGAACTTCATGTCTCAGTGTAGCTTTGCGGATGTAGTACTCATGCTCGTCTGAGGGATGTGCATCCTCGGCATTTGATTTGAATTGGCCGGAGAAACTGCTTAGAAATCACTGTTTGCGCGACGTAGCTTTTCCCGAAGACCCTCAACGAACAAGCCATATTGATTCGGTTCGTCGTCCTTCTGCCGACCGAACTCTATAAACTCCTCAAGCAACTCGTCGTCCACTTGCTCAAAATGCTCCCGCGTCCAGCTACTGAGGGGCTTGTAGTGAAGTGCCAACTCTAGGTCTGGATTTCGCCTTAGGAGTATTGCGAAAACCGCTCGGTCGTGCTTGGGGTCTTTCATGGGTATCGTGTGCTTGCCTTGGTTCAAAGACACACTAGCATTTCAAGTTAGTTTGTCTCCATGACACTGAATGATTGACCTAATAAAGGGTTACATTGCACCTGCGCAAGTATTCGTCCAGCTTGCTTCCCCACTCCGCAATGTCTGCTTTTGCACATCTAAGCGTGAACTGATTTACGACGGGTAGCTCGCGGTACTCATGGAGCGTAAAGTCTATCCGATCTCTACTTAGCGCCGAGAATTCGCATCCGCCACAATCAATCCAAAGCGAAATGGATGGTGGAGGGCCCTCCGCCCATTCGTCGCAGGTATAGGGCAAGGACAACGCGGACCAATGCTCCACATCTCTCGCCGTGGCGGCCATCCGTCTTATAGCCACGTCTGAAACTAGCTGGTCCATTTGCCAATGAGCTATCGTGCCCGTATTGCTCAGTTCAATGGAAACAGATGTGTTTTCATTGGGATGAGAATCGATGGCCAGGGTGAGGAGTTCGAGTGACCCCGTTGCTAGATAAGTCCCACGGAGCGAAAAGCTTTCTTTCACTTGTACTCACCGAAACTAACTTGCAGGTCTCTGCAATTTGGTTTTCTGTCTCCTAATCCTGTCCAACTGCCCCCGGAGCTCGTCCTCCGCCCACTTGTCGCCCGTTGATCCCTTGCGAATGATCTCTCTGAATTCAAGTGAAACCTCGCCTTTACGCTTTAGCTCGCTTATCAAGACGGCCGGCGTGACATGTGTAAGGGCCTCTGATTTCTCATCCTTAGCGGCAATCGATTCTAAGAGGCTGATCCCCGCTATAAGCTCTTTATCATAATCTGGCTTAAAGATCCACGCAACCAAAACCGTCGCGGCAGCACCAGACGCCACCAGATCTGCGAGGGCTATGACAGAATTGACAAAGCTCGTCTCACCCAAATATTTGTTGATGAGAACGATGCTGGTAATGCCTCCAATGCAGAAAATGACGACCCAGAGAACGTGTCGCTGCATCGCTGGGTTCAGTCCATTGTTAGCATCAGATCACCATCGTTTTCGTTGGTAATTCGTAACTCGTAAATGCTGGAATGCCCAACCAAATACGAATTACGAGTTACCAACTACAAACCCCTAGAACACATCCCAGCCATTTCGGTATCGCGGACGGATTAGGGAGTCGAACTCCTTCGTCCCCTTCACGCGCATGCCTCGAGCGTCCCATTCCAGTCGCGGACCGTTCGCCCAAATGGCCAGGTTGCCAAGCAAAACCGTTTCCGTCAGAGGGCCAGCGTAATCCACCATGTCGGAACACGCTCTCGGGCCGCCCAATGCCGCACGGGCAAATTCTGCCATGTGGCCGGGTGATACTTCGATTTCGATCTGGGGCATCTGACCTCCGCCCAAAAGCTGGAATTCAGTGCCGTACTCGTTCGGACAGTAGATGGTTGCCTTTTCGCAAACCACGATCTGGCCGTTGCCGCCGAACGTGACGCCGGGGGCGAGGGCGGGATCGGGCTTCTTGCCGCCATCGTACCAATGAAGTTTGACGGGAGCGCGTCCCTTTCGCTCGCCGAATTCGTAGTGCACGATGGACCAAGAGGGGTAGCTGTCCTTGTTGTGCCCACTGGTCTCGGCCTGAACCGCGATGGGGTCCCGCAGGTCCAGAGCCATGTAGGTCATGTTCATGAGGTGGCAGCCCATGTCGCCAAGCGCTCCTGTGCCGAAATCCCACCATCCGCGCCATGCGAACGGGTGGTAACCATCGCCGAACATGCGGTCGGGCGCCGGGCCCAGCCACAGGTCGAAATCCAATTCCTTGGGAGCGCGCTTCGGCGCCGGACGCTCGATTCCCTGCGGCCAGTAGGCGGCGGCGCGGTTGGTCCAGAGGTGGATTTCCTTCACGTCGCCAAAGGTGCCCTTCTTGATCAGGGCAGCCATCTTGCGCATATTAGTGTCGGAAGTGCTTTGATTGCCCATCTGGGTGGCAACTTTTTTGTCCCGAGCAATTTTCGCCAACTGCCGAGCTTCCCAGATAGTGCGGGTGAGCGGCTTTTCGCAGTAGCAATGGAGACCTTGCTTCATGGCGAGCGCAGAAGCGATCGCGTGGTGATGGTCAGGCGTGCTGACCACGACGGCGTCGATCTTGCCGCGCATGGCTTCGAGCATCACACGGTAATCATCGAAGGTCGTAGCCCGGGGATGCTCCAACATGCCTCGAGAGCGCTCCTTGGCGTCGGTGTCGCAGATGGCGACGATCTGGCCATGCTCCGCAGCCTGCTGCATTCCGCTCCAGCCCTTTCCGCCACAGCCGATGATGCCAAAGCGAAGTTTGTTTTTATCCAGTTGAAGGTCATTGCCAGATGGCGCAGCCTCCACCTTTGTAAGAGCCAATCCAACGGCAGCAGCTGCCGAACCTTTCAAAATGTCGCGTCTAGTGAGTTGTTTCCCCATAATCCTCTGCGCCCAGTTTAAGCGAACATAACAAATTGAATCTAGGGGGAAGGCGAGAAATGCGCGGGGATTCACAGAATGTGCAGGAATCCGTTAGTC
>JAFAFM010000215.1 GCA_023423495.1 Armatimonadota bacterium | reverse complement strand
GTTCAGCTTGAGCCTTGGCATAGTAGTAAAGGTTAGGAGCGGAGTAGTTCTTGCGAATAGCCTCGATGATCATTGCTTCTGGCCGTTTTGCGCGGCGGTAAGGCAAATAGTCGAGTTGCCTGCGCACCAGGTCAAGCGGATACTGCGAGAGCACTTGGTAGACCCCGTCGTTCGAAACGCCGATCTTCCGCAGCTCCAGCGCGAGTTGGGTCATTTCTAATTGGCTCATGGCCCCTCCGATCGCATGAAGGCAAGCGCCCGACCTCCGATTTCCTCAAGCTTGCCAAAGAACTGGTAGTCCACTTCGCCAAAGTCACGCACCCCGATTCCAAGCCGCACCAGGCGGCGGGCAAATTCAACTCCATCGATCACGACCACTCGGGCGGACTTATGGGAGGCAAGATGCTGTTCAGCCGAGGAGGTCAGGTGGTGTGGTGAGACGATGATCCCAAGATCCGCCTTGGTTCGCATCACCGCCCCAGCCATTTCATCGAGCATCCGAAGCCTGACCCCATCGTTGATCACCTTCACGATCACCTTCAAGGGAAGAGCGCCTAGCGAAGTCTCGCACTGCAGTTCGTGGCCGCCGAAACGCGACTTCTGCTTAGTTTCGCGCCGATCTAGGATTTCGACATCCCCAAAACCGGTTCTGGCAAGCATCTTCGACGTAAGTAGGAGCAGCGTGTGCAGGGAACTGCGCTTGAGCATATTGCGCATCGAGATTTCGGTCATGATGTGACTCCTTTCTTTGGTACTTGGTAGCCGCGTGGATGACGGGATGTGACCCACTTTCCCGGCTTTACTTCTTTGTAGGTTGGTTTGATGTCTCCAAACTCGTCCCTTGCATTCTCAGGCAAGCATCCATCGCAGGACATGAGGTCGCAGACGAATGGCTCGAGGAATCGTCCGCTTTCGGCAACCAGGTCCCTTGGATCGATTCGGAAGCCGAGTTGGCGCTCCAGCGCTTCTGTGAGCCTGGCAACCATTAGGAAAGAAGGGTTCATCTTCCCGTTGATTAGCCGCGAAACCGAGGACGGGCTGACGCCCGCTTCCAATGCAAGACGGGAAACGCCTTTGAAGGCGAACCTGTCGTGGTGAGCCATCACGTCGGCAAACCGATTGATGGCCGGCCCGAGGGCCTGCGAAGGTGAGTTCTTTGTCATAGTGCTGTCATAAAAGCACCCGAACAAAGACCAAACAAGTCCTTGGCCATCGATGCAACGATTGCTCGGCTCCCATAACGAATTGCCGTGAAAAGTCGGCTGTGAGAGGGTCGATTGATATGAAGGCCAAAGCGACCGAGCAACCAATTCCTAGCACCCCGCTTCGCATTTTCGTGCGGTCGGACCAAATGTACGACGGGCCCTTCTTTGTCCAGGAAGCGGGTCTTGATGAACGTGAGGATTTGCGAGAAATTGATGACGCAGAGGTCGACGCCCTCGCCCACATCATCTATAACGCCTACCTCGAATGCAAAACGCAGTCGCCTACATCCGAGTTTCCAGCCAACGCCAAGTAGAAGAAGGCGGGTCGCTCGAAACGCAGACCAAGCAAGTGGAATCTTTTGCCGCCAAGAACGATCTGAACTTGGTGCGAATCTTTAGGGAGGCTGGCGAAAGTGCGAAAACCGACCAACGTCCGCAACTCCAGGAGATGCTCCGATTCATTCGCAGTAAGGAGCATGGCGTTAACGTGGTCATAGTGCCCAAGATCGATCGACTTGCGCGGAACGTCGCGGACTACCTGAATCTCAAGCTCCAGATCACACGCTTGGAAATCCGTATCGAGTCCCTGGGTGAGAGAATTGAAGATACGCCAACCGGAAGGTTTTCGGAAGCGCTGATGGCGTCGCTTGCCCAGCTCGACAATGAAATCCGATCGGAGAGAAGCAAAGGCGGTATGGACGATGCCGTCGCCGAAGGGAGGTGGGTTTGGAAAGCGCCGGTTGGATACCGGAATGTGAGGCCGAACGGCAAAGGAACGATCGAACCACACCCGGAACATGCGCCCTTGATCCAGCGGGCCTTTCACCAGCTGGCCACCGGTCACCAAAGTGCGAAAGCAGTTCGTGCGTTTCTCGACCAAGATGGCATCCGACTTTCCAGGAACGGCTTCTACAAGCTGATCCAAAACGAAATCTATATCGGACGCATACACGCATTTGGCAAGATTGCCCTTGCGCAGCCACCATTCGTACCGCTAGTTGACGAGGAGACCTTCCACAGAGCCCGGAAGAACCTCAAACCGACCAACGTGCCGCAACAGTATCAGATGGAATCGTCGGACTTCCCACTAAGGGGATCAATGAAATGCGCCTGTGGCAGGCTGTTCACGGCTTCGTGGTCACGAGGCGAGTACGGCAAGCGATACCCCTACTACCGGTGCATGTCCTGCCAACGTAAGAGTTTCAAGAGAGAGGCTGTTGATACGGAGTTTGAACGCTTCCTGGCAATATTCAAAGGCAGGGCCGATGCCTGGGACCGGCTTGAAAGGAAGATCCTGGAGTTCGACGAATCAATCCGCAAACAGCACTCGAAAGACCATGAGATGGCAGAAAAGCGGATTGAAGAGATTCAGCAGCTACGTGATGCTATCGCGATCAAAAACGCCAAGGGTGTACTTCCGGATGACCTTGCAACGCGCCAGATTGGACTTCTGACCGAAGAATTGGCACAGGTGATGTCGGAAAAGGGTCAGGAACCGGCCCAGCCAAAAGCCTCCGATGTGATGATTTTCGCGCGATCCTTCTTTTTCGATCTGGACCAGACATGGCATAAGTTCACCATCAAAACGAAAAAGGATCTCCTTCGGTTTATGTTTCCAAAGGGGATCCTCTTCGACCCGGAACGTGGGTTTCGAACTTCCGATAGTCCGCTCACAGAGCGGCTTATACAGGCAGTTTCCGGCGATTTGTCTTCAATGGTGGACCCCAGTGCTGAGTTTTCGAACTTTGTACACTCGTGGTTATCCACTCTCTACAGTATCGCGAGATCGGATTCTTGTGCGCGCCCGGCATCAACCGTAGCCTTGGCCACGTCACTTCACAAGCAAAAGAATAATAGCCAGCCCGGTAAGCCAACCCCCAATCAGGATTAGCTCCCTAGTCAGAGCAATCCAACTGGCTCGATCCAGGGCGTGCGCACATTTGGTGCAAACGATTCTGTATCCGTAGTGAGTCTGGACCTCGATCGCCTTTCGGCTACGAGTTCTCCAGCGCTCATGCTCGCCAGTCCTGACTTTCCGGCGCACTTTGTAACGGGTGTCGTCGATCGGTTTCCCACAACGATAGCAGTTGGTCATTGACCAATCCTAGTCGAGGACGCAGCAGCCAGTCACGTATTGGCGCATCCGCGCAACCCTTGATGCCTCCGACCTAGTTTAGACAAGCTCAAGCCCTCTTGCGAGTGTGGGCTCCAAGCGGCAACACCGCTGGAGGAAACCCTATGCACCTTTCCAAGCAGTTGGAGGTTTTTCCATGAGCAACCTCTACCAAATCGTCACCGACATGATCGTCGCGGCGCTGAATCGTGGCGTGGTTCCTTGGAGAAAGCCTTGGAGCACATCGGCTGCCATGCCGGTAAACGCTATCACCAACCGGGCCTACCGTGGAGTCAATGTCCTTCTCCTTTCGCTCGCGCCTTACTCAGACCACCGCTGGAT
>JAFAFM010000205.1 GCA_023423495.1 Armatimonadota bacterium | reverse complement strand
TGCATGCAGAGGGTGTTCTGGGGAGCTTCAAGGGTGTGCGGGTCGTGCATCTTGGAATCATCCAGAGCCCCATCCCGCTGCAGGCAAGTCTTGGGCGAACATGAGAAGAAGGTCTCGAAGTCGTACCAAAGCTGACGATCTACAATGTTCTTCTCTAAGAAATCGACGGCCTTAACGACCGCCTTCCCAAACGTCTCTCGGTAGTAAAGTCCAGGTTTGAACTGGTTGCCTTGACCAGCCGACATTTTGGAGTAAATGTGCGTTCGCTTGGTCTCGTCCGCGTAAGGTTTGAGGCACTCAGCGAGAAACCACGCAGGAAGGGCCGATTGCGCGCTTCTGTCCAGGACCGGCACGACTTTATGCTCTCGATCGAGCCAAGTGGGAAAAGACCCGTCGGGATTCTGGTGCTTGACCATCTCCATGCCCATGTCGCTCGTTTGGCGAATGATATCCTCCCGGCGCGGGCAGTCCTCAAATTCCAGCCACCGAAGAAGCCAAATTCCCTTCCATGCCATGTTGGTAAGGTCGTAATAGCAGCGTGGATCCGGCGTGATCAAGCTGCCTTTCCAAGTCTTGGTTTTGGATTGATATGTGGTCGGGCAAAAGCCACTGTCCATCGGGGCTGCCAGCGCCAGGTTCAGCATCTTGTCCGCCTTGTCCACCCAGTCCGCATTGCCCAGCTTCTTTCCCCACCAGCGGAGACCCCAGGCCGAGCGAAGCTGATTGAACCAAGGTTGCCAGCTCACCCAACCTTCGTGGCGTCCCCAGCCGCTAGGCATTCCACCGCAAAGGTACCCATCTATCTCGTGCTCGAACCAACCGCCCGTTTCCTTTTCGTTGAATGCCGCCGGATAGCAGACCTTCGCATATTCCTCAAACGGCATGGCCTGGGGAAGTATCTTGTCAAAATCTCGGTGCCCATAGCGCTCCCATTGATACTTGGCGCCCGCTTGATAGGCCGCGAAGGGTTCCGCTTGCGCGTCCAACAGGATTTGGTGGTTGAAGACAAGTTGTGGAGGCACCGGCCGCGTCATGGACGAATCGTTGGCAAAGTAGACGTGGCCGATCAGTTTGTAATCCGCGAAGCCATAAGATATCAGCGGCGCATCGACCACCCCATTGGCCGCATCGATATCCAGAATGGTGGGCATGTACCGGTTGGTCTTGAGCACGTCCAGATCGGGCATGACCGTAGCAGCGAGAGTTCCCTTCTGCACGGTCGCGATAGGCGAGCGGAAAAAGTGATCGCCCACCACACCCCCCTTCGATGGTCGAAAGCCGGGCAGGAAAGTGGCGTCCGGCTTGCCATAAGCCTTCATCGATTTGCCGTCTGGAGCGAACGCATAGGAATCCAGCAGGTATCGGATCACGGGATTCTCACGCGTGAAATCACATGTAACGCTGACGTTGACCAGATTCCCGGCGTCAGGAATCTTTACTTCCTTTGTTAGCGTGTAGCCGTCGCCTTTCGCTGCCAAGGTGACCGCCATTTCATAACCGGTTCGGCGCGTGCTTACTTCACGAAAAGCAAACGTAGGGGGCGCATCGAAAAGTCCTTGTGAGCCCACCTGCAGAAGGGGTGCGCTGCGGCTGGCTGATTTCAGACCGATTGCTGATAAGGTAGGAGACACCAGCACGGTCCGAAACCTTCCCCTTTTGTCCTTGGCTTGGAGGACTTCTTGGAGCGTTCCATCCGATTGACGTTCGATTCGGAGGCAAACGTCTTTCCCTTGTACAACCAGGGGACTCTGCAAAACCAAAAAACCCGCGAAACAGGCAAGCATGCCTCTTTGTTTCGCGGGCGGACTGAAAAAATCCTGCCTTTATGAACTGGGCGTCGACTTAACAAGCACCAATGTGCCAGTCATATTTCCCTCCTTCATGGTGGTCGTCATCGAGTTGCCATCGCTGGCTACGTCGAACTCCATGAAGTCCTTGCCCCCAAAACTCATCTTTTCACCTTCCTTCACGGTCGGTTTAAGGGCCAATTTGTTGCCCGTAAGCGTCCAGGTTCCAGTGACCGGAAAGATGATCTTCATGTCGAAGGATTTGTCCTCTTTGATGTCGAGGGTTACGGTCTCCATCATAGCCATCGCCATTTTCTTGGCGGCCTCGTCCTTCATGCCCTCGCCGCCCATGACGGTTTTCGACGTGTCCACTTTCCAACTTCCGATGATCTGCTTTTCCAGGTTGGCACCACATCCCGAAATCGCGAACAATGCGACAACCAATGCGAGAAAAATCTTCATTTCTGACGATACGGACGTAATCGCAACCGCCGGAGGTTGCACATGGGCAAATTTAGCTTAGAATGCAGATACTTATGAACAAGCCCATTGTTGTACTTGGCTTGGGATGCGTAGCCGCTCTATCCGCAAGCCAGGGAAACCCCGAAACTATCGCAAAAATTATTGACGAAGGCAAGAACCGAAGCCAAGTCATGAAATCCCTGACCGAACTGACTTCGAAGTTTGGTCCGCGCCTTACCAGTTCGTCGAATCTGGAGAATGCCAGCAAGTGGATGATGGACCAGTTCAAGAAGGCTGGATGCGTCAATGTTCACCTGGAACAGTGGGGTGAATTTCCGGTTGGGTTCGACCGCGGCAAGAACTCCTTTGGTCGGATGACCTCACCTGAGCGGATTGACTTTGAATTCACCTCGCCCTCGTGGACTGAAGGCACCAAAGGGGCCCTGAAGGGCAAGGCGATCAAGGCTCCCACCACCGTTGAAGAATTCAATGCGTCAAAAGAAAAGCTGAAGAACGCGTGGCTTGTCTATGCCACTGGCAATCCTCCACAGCCTCCACGCAATTCAAACTCCGAGATCAGCGCCGAGCTAAAAGCCAGACTCGACCTTGAAAAGCAAATGGACGACGCTGGAATCGCGGGCCGAGTCACAGCAAGCCGAAACGAACTGGTGATCACCTCTGGGAACTGGCGGATCGAACCCAACAATCTCCCGAAGTCACGAAGAGTAACCGTACGCAAGTCCGATATGGACAAAATCGTTGCCAACATGGACGCGGGCAAACCTGTGGAACTCGAGTTCAGGCTCGACCAAAAATTCATTCCGAAAGCACGCCCTCAGTACAACATCGTCGCGGAGATCAAAGGCACAGAAAAGCCGGACGAGGTTGTCATTGTGAGCGGACACTTCGACTCTTGGGATGGCCCTGGTTCCACCGGTACTTGTGATAATGCCACGGGTTCCTGCACCGCGTTAGAAGCCGCTCGCATTCTCAACAAAGTTGGGGCAAAGCCCAAAAGAACGATCCGATTCGTCTTGTGGACTGGTGAAGAGCAGGGCCTCTACGGATCGCGCGGCTACGTCGCTCTCCACATGAACGAGATGGACAAGATTTCAGCGGTGCTGGTCGATGACGGCGGTACGAACTACCATGGTGGGTTCGTAGGTATTGAAGCGCAAAAGCCAATTTTCGAGGCAGCATATGCTCCCGTGGTGGCCGCCTTCCCCACTTTGCCGATGGAGTTCAGAGTGTCGCCCCAAATGCCTCGTGGCGGTGGAAGCGACCACGCGTCCTTCAATGCCGTCGGAGTTCCGGGCTTCTTCACTATTGAAACCGGACGATCCGACTACAACTTCGTTCACCACACTCAGCACGATCACATTAAATATGCGATCCCCGAGTATCTGGTGCAGTCGAGTGTGAATCATGCAGTTGTGAGCTACAACCTGGCCTGTCTGGATTCACTGCTACCCCGCGGCCCCAAGCCGACCACGATGCCTGACTACAGCAGCGTGCCGGGATTGGATAAGTTACTTTCTGCCAAAGCTAAATAGCTCAAGAATGGGCGTAGATAGGAAGGGATTTGCGCCCATTTTGTCGTATCAATGAGTTAAGCACCATGGTACGCACTCATTCAACGCTAATCTCCGCCCTCGCTTTGTTGCCCGGGGTGGCGATTTCTCAAGCAAATTCCGAAGATATCGACAAACTCGTCGAGATGGGAAAGAACAAAAATCAGGTGATGCTGCACCTCAAAAAGCTCGCCCAGATCGGTCCCCGATTAACAGGATCCCCCAACCTGCGACGAGCGCAAGACTGGGCGATGGACAACTTTAAGAAGTGGGGTCTTCAGAACGTACACCTCGATCAGTGGGGGGACGTTCCGGTCGGATTCGAGCGGGGCAAACGCCAGGTTGGCCGCATGGTTAGCCCGACAAAGCGAGACTTTCAATTCACAACGATGAACTGGATGCCCGGAACCGATGGGCTCAAGTCTGGTCCGGCGGTAAACGCGCCAAAGACCATCGAAGAGTTCAATTCGATGAAAGATAAGCTTAGAGGCGCATGGATCCTTATGCCAACTCCTGCCGGCATGCGCGGGCCGACAATTCAAGACAACGACCTCAAGCGGGCCATCGATCGTGCGGGAATCCTCGGCCGAGTTTTTGGTACGGCTGATGAGCGCGTTCACTCAAGCGGCTCTTGGCGCGACAAAACCTATGAAAACCGGCCCACCGACATCAACATAAATATCCGCAAATCGGACTACACAGCAGTGGCGGAATCTATTGCCGCTGGCAAGACCCCGGTCCTTGAGTTCGATGCCGAAGTTCACTGGTTTAAGGGCCCGATCGCCCAATACAACGTAGTTGCTGACATTGTCGGGAGCGAGAAGCCGGACGAGATCGTCATTGTTTGCGGCCATTTGGATTCCTGGAACAGCCCAGGATCACAGGGCGCCAGTGATAACGGCACTGGTACGGTCACCGCAATGGAAGCCGCTAGGATTCTCGCGCTCTCGAAGGTGAAGCCGAAGCGCACGCTCCGGTTCATCCTTTGGTCCGGCGAAGAGCAGGGACTTCTCGGTTCGCGAGCCTATGTTGAAAAACATAAGGATCAGATGGACAAGATTTCTGCTGTTCTCAACGACGACGGAGGCTCAAACTATCACGGCGGGTACCAAGGCGTAGCCGGCATGAAAGAAATGATGGAGGCAGCGTTTGCTCCAACGGTCAAGGCTTTT
>JAFAFM010000203.1 GCA_023423495.1 Armatimonadota bacterium | reverse complement strand
TCTTACTACTTAGAACAGAGTCTGCTCTTCAACGCCGAGGACCATCTCGCCTGGCTGCTTAAGGGCATCTCCGAGCGGCTGGGGGGCAATCAAGACACGGAACGGGCAGAGTTGCTCAACGCGCACTTTTTAGCCCCTCTTGAGCCAGCCCTCCGCGCGGAAAGCCTCTTGGCGAATCCGCCTCAATCCCGGGAAAAATCCCCCCTGTTGAATTCGATGGAGGAGACTCCGGAGGTCTTTGTCGAGGTTGCTTGCCTTCTATTGGAGGCGTCGCTCTACGGCGAGGCGATTACTTGGCTTCACGAGGCTTTGCTCCATTCCGAGCTGCCCATGCTCCGATACCTGCTGACATTTGCCTTACTCCGCAGCACTCAGCTAGATGTACAAGCGTCCGATCAACTGCAGTTGGCAACGTCTCCAGAGCCTATCCCGCCTTATCCATGGCGACCGATCGAGCGGATAGCCCTCGAAGAGCTGTCCGCGCGGTTCCCGACCGATTCCAGTGTCCGGCGAATGTTCGAAATCTCGAAGACGACTCGCTAAACTGGCACCTGAAAACGATCCGGCTTATTGCGCCCGCTAACCGGAGCAGATAAGTTCTCGCCAGCGATGCAAATGTAGCTGGCGGGAGCGCGTAGGAATCGAACCCACCAAGCGCCTCATCAGCGCCACGCACGGTTTTGAAGACCGGGAGGGACACCAGCCCCCATTCGCCCCCGATTGATTATGGCTCCACCGGGACCTTAATCCCATGTTCAAAAATCCGCGAAAGTATTGAGTATAAAATGCAGCCTGTTATTGCATTGGACTCTTTGAGGAGAGAGCGTCTGATATCACCAGCGGTTGAAACATCGACCCACCATGAAAAAAGACGCGCTTTGGCCTGGGCAGATTAAGGAAGGGACATTCGATCTTGCCCAGGTTCTAGCATTGGCCTCCGTCGTCAGGGCCGAGGTCTACTACGCTTTCAGTTCCGAAGAGCCACGTTCGACTGCTGACGTAGCCCAGGCAATCGGCAGAAGCCCCGCCACGGTGCGCTATCACGTAAACGAACTTCTCAAGGTCGATCTTATCTTCGCGGTCGAAACCCGGAAGCGCCACGCCCGCACAGAAGACGCCTATGTTCACCGGTTCGGGGTTGGCTTTACCTCTGCCCCACCGTGGAGACCGGAATATCTTGCCGCTATTAACAAAGGCTTCGAAGCGATCGTGCGAAAGATCATTCGCGAGCGCGCAGCGGCTCTTACGGTAACGAATTTGGATCCCAGCTTGAACAGCATGAACTTATTCCGGATTGCCAGCTTACGTCTACGCGAGCCGGACATTGCCGAGCTAAGAACGAAGCTTGCAGAACTCGTCTTCGAATACATCCCCCGCCAATCCACCGACGGTATCGCGATGGAAGTTGCGGGCTATATGTCCCCGACAAAGCAGGCGAGCGAAAAGATGTACTTCGAATTGACCGGAAAACCAATGGATTCAGATGAGTTTGATGAGATCTAATAATTAGGCTTCGAATCCCCCACTCCAGCCTCCGGCCGCATCGAATGAGGCGCGAACCAACAGCAGGCTTGCCTGATAGGCTTCAAACCGACGGCTCAACTTCTCAAAGGTTCTCGCTTCCGTCGCGTAGGGTTCATGGTCGAATGTCGACGCAATGTGATAACTCTCCCTAGCCTGGTGATTCACGTCCAGCAACATGTCGCGAGCATCTCGCAATTTCATTTCTCGAAGGAATTCAGGAAATAAGCTAGACGAGAAGAGCAGAAAATCTCCGATGTGGCGATGAACTTGGCGTTCGCGATCAAAGCTGGTCGCGTTATGCAAAACGTCGCCTTCCATGAGCATCTCGGCAATTGAGTCGACCGGACGGCCAGTTCTGTCCATGATCGAGAACATGTTGTCGTTGTGCAGGAAACCGACCAAGAGGTTGGTCAGATAGACCTCGATGTCTTCTTCACTCATGCCCAAGGAGTCCACCATCGCCTGGTGGACCGCTTTCCCAAAATACATCCAGATCGGATGTTCGCCGCTAATCTGCCTTTTCATAAAATTCCCTCCGGAGATCGACCTATTCATTAAGTCGTTCAACCAAAGGCTTTGCTCCATTGCACTTTTGCCGGGTTTATGCGGCCTCAGTGCGCTGTATCGATCTTGACGTTTGAACCGGGCGATTTGTTTGCGACTCTGGGTCAGAGGAACCGGACAATAGTAGAATGGTTAAACACGTCCAGGCGTCAAAACGTTATGTTCTGTCCCAAATGCGGTAGTCAGGCGCCCAACGGTGCAGCATTCTGCATGCGCTGTGGACAGAGCTTGGCTGGAGTTCCAGCAGCGCCGGTCATGGCACACCCACCCGCGCCATCCTTTCCCAAGCCCTCATCGACGCCCAAATCCTCCGGGGCAACTTGGATCGCCGTGGGCGCCGCCTGTCTCCTCATCGCCGCCCTCTTTTTCGGTCTAAATGCTGCCGGTCTGCTGAAGTTTGGAAGCAAGCCCGCCGAGGTCGAACCACTCAAAGCGCAGGGACAAACGCCGACCGTACCGCTGTTGAAGGCTGAAGGAGCGCCGCCTCCTGGCGATATTCGCGCCGAGCAAATTCGTATGCCGGACGATGTACGGCGTTGGCTTGAGCATGTCGAGAAAATCGAAAACCGCAAGAATGCTTTATCCCTCCGCCAGCTTACGCAGATGGCCGTCCTTGCCCAGCAAATGAAGGTTCTAGGAGGAGCAATGGGGTTGCTCAACGGTGAGGACGAAGATTCAGCCCCGTCGGACACCGCCAAACAAAGCTTTGACGACCTTCGTCCCGAGTGGAACCAGCTTATTGCCGACTTCAGAAGCTATCCGCCACCTGCGGAATGTCGGCCGATTGCCGACGACTATAACCGGGCGTTAAGCGAAATTCCCGGAATCAACGCTGACCTTGCGCAAATCCTCAGCGGCGCCAGTCAGGACCCTGCAGCATCCTTGGAGCAGGTCATGAAGCTGCAAAACACGAGCGCAAATGTCATCGATAAGAATCTGGCTTCGACGGATCAAAAGGTGAATGATATCTGCCGCAAGTATCAGACCCGAAAGTGGTTTGATATCAAAACCGATGTGGGAGGCGGCTTGATGGGTAAGTTTGGTTTGTGACCATCCGCCCCGCCGAACGCTCCGATTGCGCCGCCATTTGCGAACTCATATACAACCTGGCAGTCTACGAACAGCTTGCCGAGAAAGCCGTGGCAACGCCCGATGACATCGAGCGCGACCTGTTTGGAGAGAACCCAGTAATCCGTGTGCTCATCGCCGAGGAAGAGGGCGCAGCAATTGGCTTTGCCCTGTTCTTCCGATCCTATTCCACATTCCTTGGAAGGCCCGGGATCTATTTGGAAGATCTATTCGTGCAATCTGACCATCGCGGCAAAGGGGTTGGAAAAGCCCTTTTGAAGGCGGTCGCGAGCATTGCCGTGCAAGAAGGGGCCGGGCGTTTCGAGTGGTCGGTTTTGGACTGGAACGAGTCGGCGATCGGTTTTTACAAGAAACTGGGAGCCGAGATGATGGACGGCTGGACAACCTGCCGACTCGAAGCCGAAGCGATCAAGACTGTGGCCGGATTGGGTACCGGCCATCAAGTCACCTGATTACTTCGGACGGATATTGACCTTAAGTGCGGCGTAGCCGCTGATCTCAAAGTGCTCGACCCGAAGCTTGTGCTTGCCACCAAGCTTGACGTTTGCCGTGTACTGTGTGGGGCCCTGGTACTTCCAAGCGCCGGTAATGATCTCCTTGCCATCCAGCCACAGCCGAGAACCGTCATCGGTCGTAAGCTCGATCACATAATCGCCGGGCGTGATCTCAAATTCACCTTCCGCAATCGTCGCGAACTTGTCGTTTGGCAACCCTTGCGCGAAGGCTCCTCCCGATGCGAAATCAAGGCGATCAGACTTCAACGTCTTCAGCGGCTCGCCGCCAAAGATTTTCCGCAGGTCTGCCTCCACGGGATTGGAAGTAGCAACGGTTGGATCTACCTGAGTCTCCCACTTGAAGAATCGGACGGTCCAATCCACGGGGATTTGGAACTTGTTGTGCCCAAAGCGGACCGGGCGGCCCGCCGGGGTCACGATGCCCCGATAATCCGTGGTCGCTGCGCCGACATATTCCAAGACAAGATCAGTTTTGTTAGGCCGACGTCCGACGATTGTCGCTTCAAGAAATCCCGGAACAGTTCCTTCGGTGGCTGACACATTCGTATAGCCAGTCTTCGAAACCAAACGCCATCGACCCTTCGGACCGAGGACTTCGAATCTTTGGGTGTAAGACGGCTGCCCGGTGACTTGCCGACCGTTGGAGTCGACTGAAACACCTCCACCCAGAGCCGTCGCTTCTCGCGGCCACAGCAATGGGGACTTGAAGTCGTATGGACCCCAGTGGTCGACCAGCATATAGCGCCAGCCGCGAAGCTGATCCTTCTTCAGGAATGGATTCATGCCGCCCGCCATCGGTGCGACCTCGAACTGCGCCGCATCCTTGTTCACCGCTGCATTCGCGTCGCTGTTCCATGGCGCCTTGAGCGATCTGTGTGGCAACCACGAAAGATTGAATCGCTTGGCGTAATCGCTAACGTCACCTTGGTTAAGCGAGCTGGCTGGACCCATGGGCGCTCGGCCTTCGACCAATCCATTTGAGACGTAGTCGACACCGGTCACGTTTGCGGTGGCATCAGCGGTCCCCATCAGTCGGTTGTTGCGCAGCTGGACTTTTTCGGACTTCGGCCCCGAAAGGTTAATGACCTTGCCAGGGTTTAAGAAAACATTGCCCTCTACATTCAAATTGAGAGTGTTGTTAATTCGGAGCGCATTCGCATGGATTTCCTCGAACGAGTTGTTCGAAATGTCGTAGCGCATGCTGCGTGTATCGCGGAACTTCGGATATCCCCAGTTCGGATCTTGAGGCCGATCATTGAACCAAAGGTAGATCGCCTCGTTGTCGCGATAGAACCGGTTTCCTTTAATGACATTGTCCTGGCCATGCTCGATCGCGATCGCTTCGCCGTTGTAACCAAAGACGTTGCCGATGATCTTTGATTCGTAGCTATATCCGCCCCAGATTCCATGCCAACACTCCATGATCAGGTTGTTCACGAAGTTGTTTCGGCTGAATGTTGCTTCAATGCCGTTAGTCGGAGCGTGACTCCAATCGTTACCGTAAAGCAGGTTATCGTTGCAGCCTCCCTTTCCGGTATCCATTGTTGTTTGGCCAGCCCAATGGAAGAAGCCGTCCCCGCCGTGAGTCACCGAGTTGTAGGCGAAAATGTTCTTG
>JAFAFM010000091.1 GCA_023423495.1 Armatimonadota bacterium | reverse complement strand
ATCTTGGGAACAGGGCCGAAGTCGACGACGATCAGTTGGAAGCCCTTCGTAGGTTGGTCAAAGACTTGGAGGATGGCCGATGACGCGTGAATCCCTCGCCCTCATCTCGCTCCAAAGCGGTGCATTGCTGCTTGCTATCTGGCTGATCTTCAGACTCGTGCCATCCATCCCCGCCAACGCCAAGGCCTGGATTTGGCGTCTCGCTTTGCTGAAGCCGTTGCTGAGCCTTTTGCCGTTCGCCGTGGTCACGCTGCGCGTCCTGCCGCCCGAAACTCCCGCCGTTAATCATATTTTGGTTCCAGTCGACAGCGTAGACGTCGCGTTCGCAGCAGTTGCCGAAGAGCTGATGCCCGCCATCGATCCGCTACTTGTCGCATGGTATGCCGGCATCGGCCTGATTTTTGGTTTCGCTCTCGTTTCTTACTGGTTGTCCGCTCGACGCATCCAACGCCTCGCGCCGGCTACTCATCCCGATCTGGTCGAGTGGAAGGACCTGCTCTTGACCCGAGCAAATATCAGAAAGCCTGTAGAACTCCTCGCCAGCAGCCGGATGCCAAGCGCGATGCTGATTGGAGGCTTCCGAAAGCTGATCGTCATTCCGGAGGCTTCTCTTGCCGGTGACCTTGAAGACGTGAAGCTGATGATTGCGCACGAGGTTGCGCATATCGCGCGTCGAGACTTGCTGTGGCTGGGCCTGGGCTCGCTGACTCAAATGATCTTCTTCTTTCACCCCGCGGTTTGGCTCGCTGCCAGAAGTTCCCGGCTCGCGCATGAGTCGGCAACGGATGAGCAGGCCTCCCGATTGGCAGGTGTTCCAATCCGCACCTACGCAGAAATGTTACTGAGAGCGACTGTTATCCGCCGCCCGAAAATGGTGGCTGGCACGATTGCGATGGCCGATTCCTATCGACACATTCACCGGAGATTAGAAGCTATGAAATACTTTAACGAGAAGCCGACATTCACTCGACGGACGGCAACTTTCGCGTTGGCCATCGCCACGCTTGTCTTATTGCCCGCTTATGAACTGGCGGCCGTTCAGCCAAACGAATTCAATGGCTTGGAACCGCAGGAAGTCCAGGAAAAGCGCACCAAAGCGGAAGAGAAAATCCATCTGGTTCTTCCTGTAAAGGTTGAGCCGGACAAGAATGGCAAGTTACGATATTTCATTTGGACAAAGAAGGGCTATGTCGAGATCGAGGATGACAAGATTCCCGTGCTCGTTCCTGGAAAAGCCACCACTCTGAGTACAGCAAAGGGAACTAAATTACAGGAGAGGGCCATCGTGCGTACTGGAACCAAGTTGCCAGTTCAGGTGCTCAAGCCCGCGAACGTATCTTCTGGTCAGCCAGCAACCGTAGGACCAATTCCCTTCAGGGCGGTAGCTGGAAAACCAGGGACAGGAGCGGCTGTTCCGGCCGAGAAGACAGAAACGATCATCGTGGGCACACCAAAAATCCGAGATGGGGAGACTGTTGTGGTTGGAGGGCTAAAACCGACGAAGGTCGCCACTCAGACCATCACCTTGGCTCCGCAACCGGTCAAAGTTACAACTGGCACTTTGACCACGGCTAAGGTCATCACTTATGAAGGTACAGTCACGATCCTTAAATCTTCCCAGGTAGTGACGACCAAACCTGCTCAAGTTGCCAAGACACTTGTCGCTCAAAAGGCAACCGACGTCGCTGGGGTTTATCAGAAAGGGTTACAAGGTCTGACGGGAACAGTTCGTATTTCCGTCACCCCGAACAAGATTCGCATCATCGATGCGGAAGGAAAGACGCGGGAATTCGAAGTCAAACCTGGCCGCACATATGAATTTGACGGCAAGACTTTAAAGGAAGTAAAGGCCAAATCTCCCGTTTCAGGAACAACGTTCCGCCTTCCACCCCAAGCTGATGTCTACCGCTTGGCCCCATCCAATACCAAGTTGTCAGCCAAGGCAGGCTCCCTCTATCGGCTGGCCGATCCGATCAAGCTAGCTCCCAAGTATCAGAAGCTTCGAGAGAAGATCAAAAACATCTACAAAGCCGCTCCACACAAGGATCCCAAAGATCCAACAACCGGCGGTGGCGGTTCTTCACCGAGCTAACTGATTAGGGGGAACAGACCGCCGGTCAATTCCCCCTTCTCCACATCCAACTCGTAGCTTCCGAAGAAACGTCCGTGCGATCCGCCCTGCGCGATCCAAGTGTCCGCCACTTTAACCGGCGATTCAAGCACGGTGTGGCTGTGACCACCGAAAATCAGGTCGATGTTGGTGGTCGACTCAGCCAATTTCTTATCTTGGGTGAACCCGATGTGGGTGAGGGCGATAACCAAATCGTTCCGAGTTCTAAGCTCTGCGCTTACTTTCACCGCCTCGGGAATAGGTTGGGACCACAGATACTGGCTAACTGCCCGGCTGGCCATGCGTTCGGTCACCATCGGCACCATGACGCCCAAAATTCCAACCCGCACTCCTCGGACGACCGTCTCCATGAAGCCTGGGAAGGGACGCTCGCCGTCACGGTTGAAGAGGTTCGCGCAGATGATCGGGTGGTGAAGACCTGCCAGCTTTGCATTGAGGGCGCTGGTGGAAACATGAGATTCTCGGTTCCCAGAGACACTGGCTGTGCATTCCAATTGGCTTAGAAACTGCCACGCAGGGTCAGGCTTTAGGGGGATACCCAAATTGCCAGTTTTGATTAAGTCGCCAGTGTCGAAATACAGATCGTGGTTTGGCCGAATCTGACGAAGGATCTCGAATCGCTCCGCATTCAACCTACCGTGAAAGTCGTTGGTATGAAGGATGCGGATGGTACTCATTGAATCGGGAAAAGATTGATTCCCCCGGAACTTCCGGGCGATTGCGACGTTTTTAGGTATGTTGAATGCCTACAAGGCAACTAGGAGATTTTCAAAAACATGAATAAGTTTGCACTCATCCTCATGGTCGGCGCACTGTCTGTTGGTGCATTTGCTCAGGCTAAGAAGCCGGCTCCCGCACCCAAAGAGGTCCCATGCATCGTAATGCCGAGCCACAAGGTGAAGATTGCGGACGCCACCAAGGGCAAGATGTTCGCCGACTACAAGGGCCGACGCTACTTCTTCTGCTGTGCAGGCTGCCCTGGCGCATTCAAGGCGGATCCTGCCAAGTATGCGAAGAAGGATGTCAAGAAGGACATGAGCATCCCGACGCCAAAGAAGGCTTAGTCCGACAAGTTGAACAACTGGCCCGCTGGCGAAATTTCGCTGGCGGGCCAGTTGTTGTTCTATAGTCACACTCATGGCAAAGCTGCTGGGGATTGACGTCGGAACTTCCGGATGTAAAGCAGTTCTCATTGACGAGACCGGTGCGATCCATAAGAGCGCGTCGGCTGAATATCCCCTATCGACCCCCCAGCCAATGTGGTCGGAACAAAATCCGGAAGATTGGTGGGGTGGTGTCCAGCAGTGCATAGATGTAATGGGCGAGTCCAATCTGGATGCCATCGGGCTGACGGGTCAGATGCACGGATCTGTGTTTTTGGACGAAGCCGGGGAAGTGATCCGGCCAGCCATTCTTTGGAATGATCAGCGGACAGTTCAGGAATGCAAGCAGATTGACGAAGTAGTTGGCGAGAGCCGCGTTCGTTCGATCACGTGTAATCCGCCATTAACTGGTTTCCAACTTCCGAAGGTTCTTTGGCTCCGAAACAACGAACCCGAGAATTTCAACAGGCTTTCTAGGCTGCTTCTGCCAAAGGACTACATTCGCTGGAAGCTCGGGTCGTCCATGGCCACTGAAGTCAGTGATGCCAGCGGCACCGGAATCTTGGATGTTCCAAGTCGCCGCTGGTCCGAGGGAATGATGGAAGCGCTCGACTTGGACGCCGAGCTCTTCCCACCGGTTTTTGAATCCCACCAGGTCGTCGACAGAACATCAGGAGCTGCAAATCTGGCCCAAGGCATTCCGCTTGTGGGTGGCGGGGGCGATCAAGCCGCGGGAGCCGTCGGCACTGGAGCGGTCGAGACTGGCATTGTGAGTATCAGCTTGGGAACGAGCGGCGTGGTGTTCACCTCTCTCGAAGCCCCCGAGTACGACCCTGCCGGCGCGGTTCATACCTTTTGCCACGCAAACGGCGCGTGGCACGCGATGGGCGTGATGCTCTCATGTGCAGGTTCCCTGCGCTGGTATCGAGATGCCTTCACAAATTCATCGTATGACGAAATCGCGCAGATTGCAGCAGATTCACCCGTTGGCTGCGAAGGACTGACCTTCTTGCCGTACCTCACCGGCGAGCGAAGCCCGCACAACGATCCGCACGCCCGAGCTTCGTGGAGTGGCGCGACATTGTCGCACGGGAGGACTCACTTTGCCCGGTCGATTTTTGAGGGAATGTCCTTCGGGCTCCTCGACGGGTTTAGGAGTTTGCAGAAGTTGGGCGGATCTGCGGACGAACTGCGAGTGACGGGAGGCGGCGCTCGAAGTCCGTTTTGGCTCCAAATGCTGGCGGATGTTTTCCAGACTGCCTGCGTCACCTTGGAATGCGACGAAGGACCGGCATTTGGCGCGGCAATTTTGGCAGGGGTTGGAGTCGGTATATGGTCGTCGACAACCGAGGCTTGTCGACAAGTGGTGAGAGTTAAACAGCGATTCGAGCCATCGGGGATCGATTATGAAACGCCCTATAAGAAATACCGGGATCTTTATGCCTCATTGAAGGCTTGGAATGTGAGCTAAAATATCAAGAATCCGAACAAACCCCTGAATCGTTTGACCCGCCAGTTACGTACTGATTGCGGCTGAAATCAGGTAGGATTAACCCCATCTTATTGGAGCCCCACGAAAGAGCATTGCAAATGATGATCGACGATAACCAGACGCCAGTGGGCGAGCAAGAAGCCCAGGAGAAGCCAGAAATGGCCGCTCCGGCGTCCGACCCCGCCCAAATGGATACAAATCCATCCGACCAAACGACAACTCCCGCAGAATCGGAAGCTATTTCCGCCGACGCTCCCGATACCGCCGTAGCAACCGCAGAGCCTGTTGCTGCTGCTCCGGAGCCAGCTGAAACTAAGTCCGAGCCTGCCCCCGAACCCGCACCGCAGACTCCCCAGGCTGAAGTTGAAAAGCCCAAGTCTGCGGCCAAGTCCGATGAGGACTTATTCGAATCCTACATGAGCGCGCTGGAAGGTGGCGAAGGATTTGAAACGGACGGTTCATTCAAGAAGTTGTCGAAGGGCGATCGAGTCGAAGCGACCATCATTCAGGTTGACAGGGACAGAGTATTCGTAGACCTTGGAACCAAATCCGAGGGAATCGTTCCACTCGATGAGCTCACCACCGAGAGCATCGAGTCGGCACATGACCATTTCAGCGTTGGCGATAAGATCAACGTTGTCGTTATCCGCCCAGAGGGTGGTGAAGGCAACGCGATCGTCTCCAAGAAGCGCGCAGACTTCGAAGAGATTTGGGACAAGATCGAGCAGGCATTCAAAAGCCAAGAAATGATCACCGCCCAGGTTGTGGACCGAGTCAAGGGTGGCCTCGTTGTGGATGTTGGCGTTCGTGGATTCGTACCCGCCACTCACGTAGGCAGCGGCAAGCTCCGCAATATCGAGAAATACGTCGGCCAGCCCCTTCAGCTTAAGGTGATCGAAATCGATCGAGATCGAAAGAAGGTTGTTCTTTCGAACCGAGAGGCGGAAGAGCAGCGACGCGCACGAGCAAAGGAAGATATTTTCACCCAGGTCAGCCCTGGCGACCGGCTAGAGGGTACGGTTCGCCGTCTCACCGATTACGGAGCATTCATCGACCTTGGTGGAGTGGACGGACTCCTGCACATTTCTGAAATGAGTTGGATGCGAATCAACCATCCGAAGGAAATGTTCAAGGAAGGTCAAAAGATTGAAGTTATGGTGCTTCGTCTGGACCAGGGTGCTGGCAAGATTTCGCTTGGTCACCGCCAAGTGCTGCCCGACCCGTGGAACCTGATCAAGCAGAACTACACGATCAATCAAAAGATGAACGTCACGGTTGGTCGCTTAGTCCAAAGCGGTGCGTTTGTAAAGCTTCCAGAAGGAGCAGAAGCGTTCCTTCCCGTGAGCGAGATGTCCTATC
Source organism: Armatimonadota bacterium (assembly GCA_023423495.1). GTDB lineage: Bacteria > Armatimonadota > Fimbriimonadia > Fimbriimonadales > Fimbriimonadaceae > 55-13. The sequence goes on along the minus strand of JAFAFM010000091.1, from coordinate 2,718 downwards.
GACGCTTGAAGCGGCCACAGGACGCTGTGGAAGAGGGTCAGGAGGTCGAGGTGCAAATCATCGATCTGCGCCCGGATGAGCGACGGATGGTCCTCAGCATGCGCGCTACCGGCAATCTGAAGGAGGAGCGAGGCGCTCCGTCCTACGACTCCGGTTCAGAGTACGGCGGAGGCGACGACTTCCGCGGCGGCGACAAGCGCGGTAAGCCTGGTAAGAAGGGCAAGAAGGGCGGTCGTGGCGGACGAGACGAGTTCGATGACTTCGAGGAAGTGGCCGGACGCCGAGGCTTCGCTACCGGCGGCGCGACCATCGGAGAGCGCTTGGGCATGCTCAAGGGCTTCCTTGGACGCGAAGAGGACGAAGATCTCGAAGAGACCACCGATGTCGAAGCGGACGCGGAGGAGACTCCAGAAGAGCCAAAGCCCGCAGAAGAGACCAGCGAGTAATTACTGGCTTCCGCATGGATAATATTGCCGACCGCAGGATTGCGGTCGGCAATTTGCTTTAATGGACTCATGAAAATTGCAATCACGGGTGGAATCGCCGAAGGCAAGTCCACGGTGCTTGCGCATATCCAAACGATGGGCTACGAGGTTGCCTCGGCAGACCAGATTGCCAAACAGATTATGGAGAAGGAATCGGTGTGGGCTCAAATCGAGCATTTTGCACCCAAGTTTGCCAATCTCCCAAAGGCAGAGTTCAGGGCGGCAGTGTTCACAGACGAAACGCTCCGAAGAAGCATTAACCGCCTCGTTCACCCGCTGGTGATGGATGAGATCCAGAGACATTCGGCACGATTCGTCGAAGTTCCATTGTTGCTGGAGGCTTGCATTCAGGGCGAATTTGAACGTGTATGGGTCGTTACATGCGGCCGAGAAGAGCAACGGAGGCGCCTCATCGAAAGAGTGCAAGATGAGGTCTTGGCTGAACGCCAAATTGAGAGCCAACTCGACTCGGAAATCAAGTGCGCGTTTGCCGATGAAGTCATTAGAACGAACTTGCCCCGACCAACCGTCGTATCTGATGTCCGGAGGTTGGTAGAGCGCGAATTTGCGAAGTAGGTTGACCGACTCGAATTCTAGTGCTATACTCCACCCGATTCGGTTCTTGCCGCGGCTAAGGTTGTGGCTGGGGCAATACATATTTCGGTATTGAGCATAGAGCGAACGAAACTAACAGACGGCAACGTCATGCATTGGTAGTGTTCGGCAAGCTCGGCCGGAACATGTGCGGTCCTGCACCCTGGGCCGGAAAATTGTAGAGGATTGTGAGTAAGGAGGACTCGTCATAGTGAGGCGGTTCATACAGTCGTTTTCGGGGCAGCTCATCGCCCACCTTCTGGTGTTGTCGCTGGTGTTGCCATCCCTATCTCTGATGTTCGTAGGCAAAGCCTACGCTCAGCTTCAATCGCTGCCCGTGTGGGCGGTTGTCGAATTTGTCAACAGTAAGGGCGGCAACTATGGTGTAGCTGCAGCCGAAGCGGTTTCGAGCGAACTGGCGAAGACCGGTAAGTACGATGTCGTTCCCCAGGAGACTATCAAGCGCTCCTTGGAAACTTTGTCGCTACAGTCGCCAGTGACCGACACGACGAGTATTTTGCGGTTGGCTCAAGACCTCCGCGCGACCTCGATCGTTCGCGGAGAGGTCGTGGACTACATGATCCGAAACGTGAACGGTGGCAAGCAGGCAACTGTCGCGATGAAGGTCATCGTGATCGATGCCGCATCGGGTCTGGCCGTAAATGGCGCGGGTCTGACGGCTAACTCCACGGTTCGTGCCGGCGAAGTTTCAGACGAAACCCTGATCAACGAAGCCATCGGAACAGCTGCCAATCGTGCAGTTGCTGATATCAATGCGCGCACCCTACCCACCGCTACGGTCTTGAACACTCGAGGCACCGATGAGGCTCTAATTAACCAAGGAAGCCGAACTGGATTCAAGCGTGGTCAAGAAGTCATCGTTATCCGCGGACGAGAGCAGGTTGCCACGGCAACCGTTTCCGACGTGGAGCCCGATCAGGCATTCCTTAAGGCCAGCAGGATCTGGAAGGGCATCCGCCCTGGCGACAAGGTCCGCGCGATCTTCGAGCCTGAGAACATTAAAGGCATCACGCCGAGCGGCGCCCCCAAGTTGGAGCGACCACGAAGCCGTGGAAACAATTCGGGTCTGATCTCGATCGCCTTGATTCTTGGCCTGGGTCTGTTGTTCATGACTCAAGGAAACTCCAGTAGCCAGTCGGCCACGGATACCGTGACCACCGAGGCCACGTTGTTCCCCGACAACTCTGGTCAACCGGCGGTTAAGATTTCCTGGAGCCCGAACATCTTCTCCAAGGGTAATGCCAATCGATTCCGATGGCAGATCTGGCGAGACGACGTTCCCGGTTCGCCGGTACTCACGGCGCCTGGCGGAACAACCTTCGCCTATGACACCACTGCTCCCCGAGATGTCACCTGGGGTGACTTCGGTGGCCAGATTGGGGGCACCACTTGTCAGTTCGGATCATCCCCGGACACGACCGCGACCGCAATTCCTGGTCCGACCCCTGGACGAGCACATCTGTATCGAGTCGAACTGGTTTACCGACTCAGCAGCTTGGATCTTCCTGGAGGATCGACCGGAGGCGGCGGCGGAACTGGTGGTGGAACCACCGGCGCAACCACTGGAACCACGACGGGTAACACCACGGGAACTACCACTGGCACCACAACTGGTAGC
>JAFAFM010000036.1 GCA_023423495.1 Armatimonadota bacterium | reverse complement strand
GGGTCCCTCACGGAAGCGCTTACGCTTCCCGCGGGATACTACGCCACCGGCTACCGATTCGTGAACCTGGCTACGGGACAGGCGACAGAAATGATCGCCCTACCGCTAAGCACAGTCACGCTGTCGGTCGAAGTGGGCGGCGAGTCTTCTGGTCAGAAGAAGAAAGTGGCCTAACCACTGCCATACGAGTGCCTCTTCCCGTTCCGGGTTGGGGCACTCATTCTTTGCCTCGACCGTGCGGCCCCGAAGGATAGAACGCATAATAGCCAAAGCCCCAGGGGGATTCAGCAAGCTAGGTCTTGGTATCGGCGGCAGGCAGCGCCCGTCACGATTGGCATCATCGCGTCGATGGTCGTCCTTGCCTTCGTCTGGTGGTTCAGCGCCGGAAAGGGGATGGAGCAGATCATTCTTACCCCTGGGTGGCAGTCGCAGCCCTGGACCCTGTTCACTTACCCATGGGCGGAGCTTCCCTTCACTTCCGGTTTCGGAGTTATCGGATTTCTCTTCCTGATCATGTGGATGTTCTGGGTGGGCGGATCCACGGAGCGGGATCTGGGGCCAACCAAATACTTGGCGCTGTGGTTAGCGATGATTCTGCTGCCCGCGCTCTTTATCGTCCTTTTGGGACCGTTGGTCTCGCGCATGTATGGGGCCGCCGGGATGTGGCTGCCAGTCGCGGGGATCACCACCGTTTGGTGCACCCGAAACCCCACCCAGACGATCATGCTGTACGGCCTGATCCCTCTCACCGGCAAGGTGTTGGGAATCATTACCGCTGCTTCGGTGATCATCCTGTCGGGTTTTGGAAGTCCACTGCTGGGAGTCGTATGCGCACTGCACCTGGCCGTCGCGTGGGCATTTGCTGCGAACCGTATTCCCTTCTGGACCTATTCACGCGGGGGAGGAACCTTTGGCAAGACCAAGCTCTCCGACCGCCCCTATCTCAAGAAGTCGGAACGGATGGACAAGGGCTACTACGACGAGGTCAAAAAGCGGGAGAAAGAGCGCGACGAGCGCGAGCGGTTGCGGAAGCTATTTGAATCCAGCATCGACGACGGAAAGAAGGAAGATTAGGCCGTTCGGCCGTCGCCGAGGGTTATTACGGGAACGTCGTAAACGGCGCTCACCCAGGCATCGTCCGCCCGAACAAGCACATCATCGCCCGCGGGGGTCCAAATAATGGCGGGCGCAGAGCCCACGCGCTTGAGCAGCCGTTCCTCAAACTTCTCCTCCGCCTTCCAGAAGGGCTCCAGCACGTAGTCCTCGTCTTCACTGTCTTCCATCAACTGGTGAGACCGCCGGTAGGCCCGGCGCACACGGTCGTCTCTTCCGGTCCGTACGTATTCATCGATCTCTCCAACCCGTACCAAGCGGCGGTAGAGGAGTGAGGTGGACTCGGCTGCGCTTGCCCAGCTCAGGGCCCAGAAGAAACCGACGAAGCTACCAATCAGTACAAACCACGCCCACCAGTGCTTCTCACCGGCCAGCAGAGCGATCCCAAAGAAGAAGTCGATGCCAAGAAACACGGCCAAGGCACCCCGAAGGTAGCGGTACGAGCTGAAGCGTGAAGCCAATCCCCGTGCTTGGTCGAGTTCCCGCTCCGACAGTCGCCTTGTCTCGGTGTATCGGAACCCAAAGATCCAGCGCTCACTCGGCACGCTAGCCCAGCCGGTCTGGGTTCAGCCCTTCCAGCTCTGGCACCACAAACAGGCCATCCTTGCGGACCAGTCGATCGTCGAACCAGATCTCTCCACCACCATATTCCGGACGCTGAATGAGAACGGTGTCCCAGTGGATGGCGCTCATGTTGCCATTGCCTCCCGGCGGATCGTAGCTGTTGCCGGGGGTGAAGTGCAGCGATCCCGCAATCTTCTCGTCGAATAGGGTGTCTTTCATGGGATGAAGCACATGGGGATGGAAGCCGATGGCAAACTCCCCGAAGTAGCGCGCGCCCTCATCGGTGTCCAGAATTCGGTTGAGCTTCTCCGTATTGGCGCCTGCCGTAGCCTCCACGATCTTCCCGTCCTTGATGACGTAGCGGATGCCGGTGAACTCCGTACCCTCGTACAGGGAAGAGGTGTTGAATTGCACGGTTCCGTTGACGGAATCCCTAACCGGCGCGCTGAAGCATTCGCCGTCGGGAATGTTGGCTTCTCCGGTGCAGGGGACGGCTCCTATGCCCTTAATGGAAAGTGTGAAGTCCGTACCCGGCGCGGTGACCCGTACCATGTCGGTATTGTTCATGAGGTCGGCAAGAGGTTTGGCGGCCTCCGCCATCTTTTTGTAGTCCAACGTGCAGACTCGGAAGTAGAAGTCCTCGAAGGCTTTTGTGCTCATTCCCGCCGCCATCGCCATGCCGGGGTTGGGCCATCGCAGCGCGACCCACTTCGTCTTGGGAACCCGGACGCCAAAAACCACGGGCTGCGTGTATTCTTTGCCCCAAAGCTTTAACTTATCCCCCGGAATCTCGGCATTCTCCAGTGGGTTGGTAGTACCCCGCAGGGCGATGTAAGCGGTCATCTGCTCCATCTCGTACTTCTCGATGTTGGCAATGGTCTTCACATTGGCTTCAGTAAGGTTGGAAAGCAGCTCCCGCCGAATGTGCCCGGATTCCAACCGCACAACCGCCTGGGCGCCACGACTCTGGACAACGCGCACCATCTCCGCGACTGATTCGTTCGGCACATCGAAGGCGTGGATGAGGACTTTGTCATTGGAGTCCAGCCGGACGGAGTGGTCGCACAGGAGTTCAGCAAGCTGCGTAACGCGGGGATCGAGCATGCGTCCATTTTGGCCGCAAATGTCGTAAAGTGTTCTCGTGAAGGCCCTCAAATACGGAATCGGACTGGTCGCTCTTTTGTGGGTGGTGGGATGCGTGAAGAATGCAGAGCCACAAGCAGCCGCGGCAGCGACCACTCCCAACCGCAGCGGCATCGCGCCACTGGGTCCGAACGTGGGTGGCATGACACCGGTATCAGGGGCTGAGAGTGTCGGCGGCGCCGGCGGTGGGGGCACCGGAGCGGCTGCCAAGGATATGGCCAAAAGGGCAGCTTCGGGAGCAGGAGCTCCCGCTGGAATGGGTCAGATGGGTTCCGAGGGCGGAGAATAGACCAGGAGCAGGGATTTATCGGCCGTCAAGTTGGATCGATGATCCGACGCTCGGTCCGCAAGCGATTCCATACCGTCTATTGGCAGCCACCAAGCTTTGAGCTAAGTACTCCGGTCATCTTTGTGCCCAACCATCATGGATGGTTTGACGGATATCTGATGTTCCATGTGGTGAAGGCGCTGGACACGCCCTGCCTCGACTGGATCCAAGAATTTGACGCCTTCCCCTGGTTCGAGAAGATCGGCGGGATGCCGTATCCCTTGAACGATCTCAAGCGTCGGGGAGCAACTGTCAAGAAGACGATCCGAATGATGAATGAAAAGGGGCTCTCGCTTCTGCTCTTTGCTGAAGCTGAGCTGCACTACCCACCGGACCTGCTGCCCTTTGGGAAGGCGCTGGAAACGGTTGCGGATAAGGTGCCGAACTCAATAGTGATGCCAGTCGCCATCCACTACGAAATGTCCATGCACGAGCGTCCAGAAGCGTTCATTAAATTTGGAAATCCCGTCGAAAAGGGTCCCGGCCTCGCTGAACGCACGCGGGAGGCCGTCTTAGAAGTTCTGACCCGCTTGCAGTCGGAGGCGAGGGGCCAGAAATCTACGTTTTCTGTGTTGGTGAAGGGAACTCCCGATGTGAACGAGCGTTGGGATTTACGCAGATGGCGAAAGTAGGCTGTTTAGTATGCGAAAGGATGAACAAAGCATAGAATCCATGATCGAGCGATACGCCTCTTCTTCGGATATCGCGCACTCCTTCGCGTCCCCGGCAGACCATGCTGTGTGCCGCCGAATCCATCGCAAGCACGGCACCACGTACTACTTCGCAGCCAGCCGATTCAAGAAGGAGATTAGGCGTCGCACCCATGCCATCTATGCCTTTGTCCGGGTGCCGGACGAGTGGGTGGACAACGCGCCCGAGCTGGATCACGAAACCAAATTGAAGCGGTTGCGCGAGTGGCGTCTGGAGTACTTGCACGGCATCGAGGGTGTGACCCCAAAGGACGGGGTCATGCGGGCGTTCTGCGACGTCGTTCAGGAGGCGGGCATTCCCCATGACGAACCGCTAAAGTTTTTGGACGCCATGGAGCAGGATCTTGAGATCACGCGCTATGAAACCTTTGAGGATCTAAGGGGCTATATGCGTGGTTCGGCGGTATCCGTTGGCTTGATGATGCTCTCGGCGTTGGGAGCTCCCCAGACGGCTCGAACCGTTAAAGCTGCATCCGCGTTGGGCGAAGCGATGCAGTTAACAAACTTCCTCCGGGATGTGGGGGAAGATGCCCTGCGCGGTCGGATATACCTTCCGGAAGAGGATATGGCGTCTTTTGGCGTCTCGGACCTGGACATCTTGCGTCGACGGCATTCGGAGGCGTTCTCCAACCTGATGCGGTTTGAAATTGCCCGGGCGCGGGCCCTCTATGCCGAAGCCGACGCCGGCATTACCCAACTCCCGCCCCAGGTTAGGTACCCAATTCGCTTGGCCAGACTTTTGTACTCACGCATCTTGGATCGCATCGAAGCGCTCGATTACGACGTATTCCGAACTCGAGCTAGGACATCTAAGGTAGAGAAACTGCTCGTGGCAATCCGTGAACTATTCGTAAGAAGCTAGTTCTGCGAAGCTATTCCCTGGGCGGACATCGCCATCAAATTCCAGCACGCCTGATGGGCAAGTTCATACGAGTCGAACGTAACTTCCATCGTGTAGGCATCCAAACGCTTTGCAAAGAATAATCGGCTACAGAAATCGGCCTCCTCGGAGCGATTAAATTCCACTTTAATGGTGCAGGGTATCTCTGGTACCCACGGCTGGATGTTTGCGCGATTCTCAATCGCCTGCCGAACGCCTTGCTCGATTAATGGTGCGGTTTGATCGGGTGAGAGACACTTGCCCATGTATCGGGCCAACCCCTCCTTCACCACGCACTTGCCCACGCCAGGAAGCAAGCTTGCAGCTTCGTCACAGCCCGCTTGGTCGCTGGAGATGAAGACGAGAGGAACGCCATACCTGCCGGCCACTCCAGCGCTTAATGCGATTTCGCCCGCTGTCTCGCCATTGATGTACAACCGATGGACACTGCCCGTGATAGTGTGCTCCATGATCCCGCGCGGAGTGCCAGCCATAGCGTGGTATCCCACGAGGACGGCGGCATCGAAGGAGTCGTCCACTCCCACCATCATGCCGTCGGTACCGCCGCCGTGGCCGCTAATCAAAGTGACGACCGGTTCTAGCTCATCGATAAGAAGGTTCTTGCTATTCCCATGGCTATCCTTGATCACAATCTCGGTGGCCCCGGCAGCTTTCGCTCCACGGATCGCCGCATTCACGTCGTGGGTCATCATGCGCCGCGCAAACGGAAAATCGAAGTGGTTGCCGTCCGCCCGGCCACAGTGCGACCAAGAAACGACACCCGTAACGCCTTCGATGTCCGCCGAGATATAAACCTTCACGGGTCCATTATGCCGATCAGCACGAGGACCGTCTAGAGTTCGCGGCCAATCACGTAGTGAGCGACGGTTTCAAGGAGTTCACGCGCCGGATTCTCGGGCAGGATGTGCAGCGCCTCGATTGCCGACGCAACGTGGAAATGGGCAAGCGCCTCAGCCTTTTCGAAAGCTCCGCGTGACGTCATCCACTCGCTGATCATCCGGATTTCATCGTCCGTGACACCACTGCCAAATTTCTGCCGGGCCACATTGGATTCCTGCTCGGTCAGAGAATCGATCAAGTAGATCAGCGGAAGCGTGGCCTGACCTTCGCGGAAATCCGTTGCGGTTGCCTTACCGGTCTTCGCCTTATCGCCCCGATAATCTAAGAGGTCGTCGATAATTTGGAATGCCATGCCCACATGGTGGCCGTAAGCATGTAGCGCCTTCTGAGCCTGTTCGGAGGCGCCTGCCAAGATTGCACCGACTTCGCAGCAGCACTGGATGAAGCTGGCGGTTTTGAGTCTGAGGATCTCCAGGTGGGCTTCTTCGTCAAGGTCAAACACCAATCGGGTTTCAAGCTCCCGAACCTCGCCCTCCGCCATCTCAACTACACTGTGGCTGGTTGTTCGGATGATCGCCAGGTCGCCATCTTCGGCCAAGATCCTCATTGCCTTGGCGAGGAGAACGTCGCCCGCCAGGATGGACCCCGTGTTTCCGTAGACTGCGCTGGCAGTATCCCGGCCCCGACGTGTGGGAGAGTTGTCGATCACGTCGTCATGGATGAGGGTTGCCATGTGGATCATCTCCATGCAGGCTCCGATTTTTCGAGATCGGTCCTCATCGTAGGGCAATCCCGTGGCCTTGGCGCTCAGGGCCACAAATGCGGGCCGGAGCCGTTTGCCTCCGGCATCCAGTGTGTGGTGAGAAACGTTCTTCACCATCGCCACTTGAGA
>JAFAFM010000006.1 GCA_023423495.1 Armatimonadota bacterium | reverse complement strand
GGTTACGGGAGTCACCTGGATAGTCCTATCAAAGAAGTTTGGAAGATTTTTTAAACGCAAAGCTGTCATTCATGAAGGTGCGTTAGAGATTAAGTATCTTGCTATTGAGTTATACCGGTTTCAATGTTTTCCGAATCAGCCAAGTTTTACGATCGGATCTACTCCTTCAAAGACTATTCGAAGGAGGCATCACAAGTTCACGAAGCCATTGAGTCGCACAGGACCACAAATGGCGGTCGGCTGCTCGACGTTGCGTGCGGGACAGGGAAGCATCTTGCGGAATTCGCTAAGTGGTATCAGGTTTGGGGATTGGACCTCGATGCCAATCTGTTAGCGTTAGCAAGATCTGCCGCGCCAAGCGCAAGACTGCTGCAGGGCGACATGCGCACCTTCAAATTGGATCAGCAGTTTGATGCTGTCACCTGCCTGTTTAGCTCCATCGGATACATGACAACTAAGGCCGATCTTAAATTGGCTATCAGAAACATGGCCGACCACTTACAGCCGGGCGGTGTCCTTGTCATTGAGCCCTGGCTCTACCCCGAGAATTTCATCTCTGATCATCTCCATATGCTGACGGTGGATGATGAGGATTGCAAAATAGTTCGCCTATCGAGGGGAACACGGGAGGGCCATCTATCGCTGCTGGACTTCGAGTATTTGATCATGACGGCCGAGGAGACGATTCGCGCATCCGAAAGACATGAGACCGGGCTTTACACTCGCGACGAATATGGGGCAGCCATGGTTGACGCCGGCTTAACCGTGGAATATGACCCAATTGGCCTCATGAATCGAGGCCTGTTTATAGGGACGAAGCCAGCCTAACGGTGTCACAGCAACCTCCCTCGGTAAACTAGCCTCCAGGAAATGGCTGCTCAAAAAACCGTCGTCGTCGTTGGGGGAGGGCTGGCCGGACTCATGGCCACTATGAAACTGGCTGAGGCCGGTCACAAAGTAAAACTTTTTTCACTCGTACCAGTCAAGCGATCTCACAGCGTCTGTGCCCAGGGCGGCATTAATGGCGCCGTGAATCTTCGTGGAGAGGGCGACTCCCCTTATCTCCACTTCGAAGACACGATTACTGGCGGCGACTTCCTTAATCACCAGCCACCCGTCATGCGAATGGCCGAACGAGCGCCAGCGATCATTTACCTATTGGACCGGATGGGAGTTCCTTTCAACCGGACGAACGAGGGCCTCCTAAGCTTCCGGCGATTTGGCGGGACGTTGAAGCACCGGACGGCATACGCTGGCGCGACCACCGGGCAACAACTGCTTTATGCATTGGATGAGCAGGTGCGCCGCTGGGAGACCTCTAATCTGGTGGAGAAGTACGAGAGTTGGGAGTTTCTCGGCATCGTAAAGGATGCCGATGGCAAATGCGTGGGCATTACCGCGCAAAACCTTCGCACGATGGAGATCGAAGCCTTCCCCTGCAGTGCGGCTATTATCGCGGCAGGAGGCAATGGTGTGATCTTTGGAAAATCCACGAACTCCATCATCAACACCGGGTCTGCAGTTTCGATCTGCTACCAACAGGGCGTGACCTACGGCAACCCTGAGATGGTGCAAATCCATCCTACGGCCATTCCCGGCGAAGACAAGTGCCGCCTGATGTCCGAATCCGTCCGTGGAGAAGGCGGACGTCTGTGGACTCCGCGAGACCCCATGGATTCTCGCCGCCCGGTAGACATTCCAGAAACGGATCGATGGTACTTCTGCGAAGAACTCGATCCCGTGTATGGCAATTTGCTTAGCCGTGACTTGGTCAGCTTTGCGATCTACTGCGTGTGTAAGAAGGGAGCGGGCGTCGGCGGCAGGCAGCAAGTGTATTTGGACATCACGCAACTGCATGAGAGCCGTGGAGGACCTCATACCAGGGAAATCATCAACGACAAGCTAGAAGGCGTTCTTGAAATATACGAGAAGTTTATGCGCGAGGATCCGATCGAGACGCCGATGCGCATCTATCCGGCCGTGCATTACACCATGGGCGGCCTGTGGGTGGATTACAACCTCAACGCCGACGGAGCGTGGAATCCAGACGAACCCCGCAACCAGATGACGAACATTCCTGGTTTGTATGCCGCAGGCGAATGCGATTACCAGTACCACGGCGCCAACCGTTTGGGAGCGAACGCTCTGCTCTCATGCTTGGTTGGCGGCGAAATTGCGGCTCAAGGAGCTCAGGCGTATCTGAGGGAAACGGGCGGCGTCGATACTTCGACAAGTGCATTGGCGGAAGCCAGGTCTCAACGACAAACGGAATATGATTCCCTGCGCCGAAGCAATGGCTCAGAAAACCCGTATCGCCTGCACGCCGAGCTGGCCGATACAATGTGGAACAACTGCGGAATTTGGCGTCTGCAGAAAGACTTGTTCCGGGCCAAGGACAAACTCGACGAACTTGCCGAGCGAGCGCGTCAGTGCGACTTGGTGGACGACAGTGGATGGACCAACCAGGCTGTGCCGTTCACGCGGGCGGTCATTAACATGATCGAGCAGTCCAAGGCCATTGTTGGCGGAGCGATCATCCGCGACGAGAGTCGCGGAGCTCATTTCAAGATGGATACACCAGACCGGGACGATGCGAAGTGGCTAAAGACCACGTTGGCGACCTACGCTCCAAGTGGCCCGTCCTTCGACTTCGAACCGATCGATTGTCGATACATCGCTCCGCGCGCCCGCAAGTACCGTATCAACCAAAACAAGGTTGTGAAGGAACTCCTGGGCGAAGAAGCTCTTCAGGGGAACTAGAGGCTTTCGAAATTGTGCGGACGGCTGACCCAACGTAATTGGTCGCCGTCCACAAAGCGCCACTGAAAATCGTGTGCTTTTCCGAGTGCAATCCCTACCCGTGGTCCACGGAGAATGTTTCGGGGTTGCTCACCTGGAGTCAGTTGAAGCTGAGTTTCAGAGTCCTCCGGGCTCAGTAAGTTGCAACTGTTGTCCCGGTCCGTGATATGGAATGCCGCGGCCAACTTCCCAGGTCCAGGAAGCAAATCTTCATCTCGCTTGGCTTTTGGGCGGCGGCTTTTGAAGATCTCATGGCCCGAAATCGGCTCTGCGGCTCGGATCAGGATGGCGGCTGCGCTCCCTTCATCATGCGCCACCAGATTTAACATCCAGTGGCAGCCGTAGCTGAAGTAAACGTAGGCGTGGCCGGGCGGTCCAAACATCGCCATATTCTTCATCTTTGTTTTTCGATAGCTATGGGCCGCGGGTTCGTCGGAGCGATAGGCTTCGACCTCCACGATTCGGGCCTTAAGGTCACCGCGACTTAAAGTCCAGCCGAGCAGAAGCGGGGTCGCAGCGAGCACATCTTCGCGGAGAATCTGCAGATACTCTTCTGCCGTCATCAGTAACGAATCGCCGCGACGGTGTCTTCCAGGGAAGTCAGATCGTTGACTCTGAGAGGCTTCGCCTCACGGTCGATCCGCTTCAGCAGACCGCTAAGTACATCTCCAACGCCACACTCAATAAATGTATTCACTCCTTCGTTCAGCATGTTTTGGATAGATTCAGTCCAGCGGACCGGGCTCTTGAGTTGCTTATCCAAGAGGTCCGGCCAGACTCCCGTCATCACCACGGGCTGGGCGGTGACGTTGCTGAAAACTCGGCCCGAGCCAACTGCAAAGTGGGCGTTGTTCAGAGACTTGCGCATTTCCGTGGCCGAGGTTTCCATTAGAGGGCTATGAAAGGCACCGCTGACATTGAGAGGTAGGACTCTCTTAGCTCCCGCCGCTTGGAGTGCTTGGCCTGCCTTTTCCACGGCTGAGACCGCACCACTGATTACAAGCTGACCGGGGCAGTTGTCGTTGGCGACCACCACCGTGCCGTCGATGGCGGCCAAAGCGTCCTCGATCTGCTTTCGCTCCAGACCTAAAACTGCCGCCATGGTGCCAGGCTCTTCTTTTCCGGCTTGAGCCATGATTTCCCCGCGCCTTTGCACCAGACGTGCGCCATCTTCTACAGAAAGCACGTCAGCAGCCACGAGCGCCGCATATTCTCCAACACTATGTCCGGCAAAGGCCGAGATTTCCGTGATGCCTCGCAAGTGCGCGTGAAGGCAGTTCCATGCAGCAACTCCCACGGTGAAAAGGGCGAGTTGAGCATTTTGCGTCTCACGCAGCGTGTCCTCATCTGTTTCGAAGCACAACTCGGTGACGTTTCGGCCGGTGGCGGCATTGACACGGTCAAAGATGGCGGCCGCTTCTGGACGGAGGTCGAATAGCTCTTTGCCCATACCGGGCTTCTGTGAGCCCTGGCCAGGGAAGACAATGGCGATCATTGCCGAATTATGAAGGGTTTCGGTCAGGCAGGGCTTCGAAAGGCGTCCGCCACGAGCCATCCGATGACGGTTCCCAGGTAAATGATGTTTCCTCCCCATAAAAGAACCTGACCAGCGTCCAAGGCATAGGAGGCGAACGCGCATCCGGCATACAAGAGCGTCAAAAAGGTCACTGCCCCAATGATCCGGCTGGTCGAGTAGTTAAAGTATCGCTGTCCAAGGCCGATAAACAAATACAGAACAACTGCCGCCCAAAAGTTGATTAGGGCGACGATGCCAAGAGTGGCGGTTGGTGAGCGACGTCCAAAGGTGTTCGTTGCGATGGAGTCGTATCGGTCCAACCAGCCGCCAAGAGAGAAAGACGCTCCGGTGGCAACTCCCGATAGGAAGAGCACGGCAACCAAGCTAAGCGTGAACGTAGAGATGATGGGAAGGTTTGATGCGATTGGAGTGTCGCGATTCAAAATCAAATAGATTCCGCCCAAGGCCGCGACGGTAAACGCGAAGAATAACGGCGCAGCCCTGGCTTCGCGATCACGGGCGATGTGAATGGTGCTTGCGGTGACTTGGGTGGCGTCCAATAGTTCGGCATGACGCCGGTGATAGAGTGGATTACGAGGATCGAACTGGGCCGCAAACGCATACATTTTTGCCGCTTCGGCCAGGCTTCCCCTGGCGCGAAGAATATCCCCCAAAATGCCATAGGGCACAGCTTCCTGGGGATAGGATTCCGTGAGCTTTCGCGCGAGCTCCTCCGCATCTTGAATTCGACCCCGGCTATACAATTGCACCAGTCGGTTCAGCTCCACCGCGGCTGGCGTCGCCGGCCGGCCGCCCTTGGTTTGTTTTGGCGCAGGATTGGGCTTAGGCTTTGAGGTTACTGGGCCGGATCCGTACCGCCGCGCATTTTCCCTGGCCTGCGCCCAGCGACGATCCTCTTCGTCCAGTTTTTCTTCATATTGCTTCCGCCCCACTTCATTTCCGATCACCTCATAGGCCGCCGTGACGCGGATAAAAATCTCTTTGGACTTCGGATCTTGGGATCGATCAGGGTGGTGGACTAGAACAAGTTTTCGGTAGGCCGTACGAATCTCCGCTGCCGTGCAGCCCCGCTTCAGCCCCAGAACCTCGTAGTGATTGGCCACGGCCTACTCGCCCCCTGCACCCGCCAACATGCCGCTGAAGTATCCCGTGTAGAACCGAATGAGGATGAGCAGCACATAGATGCCAACCAGCAC
>JAFAFM010000327.1 GCA_023423495.1 Armatimonadota bacterium | reverse complement strand
TGCCTGCACAGTGTGCACCTGGACAAGAAGACGGGTGACCGGCTGGCGATGTGCGGCGGCACGATGGAGCCCGTCTCGGTCTGGGTTCGGAAGTCGGGCGAGTGGGCCCTAATCCACCGTTGCCGCGAGTGCGGGGCGATGAGCTCGAACCGCATCGCGGCGGACGACAACGAGATGCTGCTGCTCTCGATCGCGGCCAAGCCGATGTCGAAGCCGCCGTTCTCGCTGGAGTACCTGGAGGCCGGGGGGTAACCCCTGGCCCCCCGGATAGTCGGTTCGATATCTTTTGTCGCCAGGATACGTTAACTCCTTCTTCGCGGCCCCTAGGAGGCATGAAGATCGAGTGAAAGAAGGAGATGCATTCGCCAGCCGAGCGAACAGAATTTCCTTGGGACACTCTAACTTAAACGCGCGATTTAAAGGTATACCGACGTGCCGCCGTCTTTTCTGCGGCGAATAGGAGTAGAAAGTCGGGAGCACGCTCAGACGGGGCGGGCCCGCGCCTCCGGTTGGCATCGTTTTCCCGCCAACCCATCGTTCTCCAACCGTCGCTGAACTCCGCCTCCCCCGGGTAAGTGGTCTTCAACCTGCCTTCGAGGGCAAGGGTCCCGCAATCCAGGAAAACAAGGAATCAGCATGAACAGATTAGACAATTCAGATCCCATGGGATACATCAAGTCCCTCAAGGATGCGGTCAAGAGACAGTTTGCAATCGCCTATTTGGAATGGGTGCGGGCTGGACGGCGGGGCACTATGCCTTCCCGAGGCAGGCTTTCGCCCGTCCTTGCGACCGCAGTGACCCGCAATCTCGACGCGCTCATTTGAGGCCTGGCCCGAAGCTTCGGTGTGAACATACTCGGGCGTCTTGCCGTATCGGCCAGGCGTCCGAGGGGCCATCTATCGCCCGAATTTGTCGCCAGTCTCCACCCTTCAAACCAACATTTCCGTCGTTGGAAATCGTCGGCGAGACTTCAGTCCTGCCTTCTTTGTACCGTTCCGCAACGGGAGAACGAAAGAGCTATCCATGGAAATTGAATCCAACAATCCGGCCACGTCCAAGTATCTAAGATCCCTGGGAGACGATAAGAGGGAGTTTGCCCTCGACTACCTGGCCTGGATCAATGGCGGACGGCTTGGAGATATGCCGAGTCAAGGGCGCCTTTCCCTTCTGACCGTGCGAATGATCGCCCGCACCTTGGACGGCCTCGAGACCCCCTAGAAAGTCAGGGCAGGTGGGCGGACAGCCTTGCCAATAAGGTTGACAGGATCTCCTCCGCCGATTCGCCGAGGAGACCGCAGTCAACAACCTTTGGTGCCGTTCTGAAATGCGCGTCCAAAGGCTGACTTTCGCTTTAATGTGCTTTGCAGAGATGTCTTAAAGCTTTACAATTGCCGCCCGCTCGGACCGATTGTGAAACAGCTTGAACTTAGCCAGCTTCAATCCTTTCGGCCCCGTGAAGATATATCGCGCGCGAACGGATCCGTCGCCATCGATATCCTGCACCAGAGTCTTACCGGTGGACATCGAAACCATGTCCGAAGGCCAATGAAGCTTTTCGCCGTTTTCGTCGGTCAACTCTGGCTTGAAGTACTGCCAGCCGACAGACTGAGGCTTCGCGAGGGGGTTCGAGAATTTGACTGTCACGTAATAGACACCGCTGGACGCCGAGGGAGCAAATGCGCCGATTGGCTCGGTGGCTTCCTTCGCCTCTTGGATCTCCATATCGAATCCAGCGAAATCGAACGGTTTTGCAAGCTCTACGGTTGCCTCATTCCCAATCGAGACACCGTCCGTGGTGAAAGCAGACGTGCTCTTCGTCAGCGGCTCGCGCAAGTCGAAGCGAAGCACCTTGCCCGCCCCCCGAGCGACAATGAGTTTGGTGATGGGGCCCTCCGCGAAGATGGGAATCACGGCATCCAGCTTTACCTTTTGTGCGGGTTTGAGCATCTGGGTGATGGCAGTGCGCTTTATGGGCTCGTAGACCCCGCCGGTGTAATCGACATTCTTATCGTCGGGCGAAACGACGGTGAACTTGAATGACCTCGCGTCTGCTGATTGTTCCGTTTTTAGGGGGTTGTGCACCGTGAAGCTGAGAATGAGCAGACGCTCAGCCTTCCCAGCGATAATGTTCTGATCGACCGTCTTGTAGCGTGTCGCTACGGTCGCCGAATCGAGGGTGAAGTGGAGCTCTTTTCCTTTCTCTCCAAGCTGATACGTAGTTTTCACCTTGCCCGCATCGCCAGGCATCTGCACCGTTCCCAGCGTGGGTTTGGTGGTCTGTTGCGCGCTTGCGAAAGCGGCGAAAATGCATGCAAAAGTAATTGTCAAGTGAAGCCGGGGTATCGACATGGTGCGAAGTATACAGATTCTATGGAGTGAACCAGCATGTCCTCTGACATGGCTTCGCACTAACTTTAGTTTAAACTTCCAAATTCCGGAAACGACGCTCTGTCACGTCCATCCCTTCCGTCAGCACGCCATACGCCCATTGCACCCGACGTTGGATCTCGATCGCCTGCGCCGCTTCGGATGAGCCCGAGGGGAAGTTGGAGGCGTCGCTTCGCTTTCGGAGACGTTCGAACGCCTTATGGATCTCTGCGTAAGGTGCGTTGATGGGCACGCCAAGAATCTTGGATGCGGTCAACTGCCGGTCCAACTGCACAGCTTCCGGCATGCCTTCCAAATCTAACTTGCGCTCGGTCGGCTTCTCCAAAGCATCCTGAAGCTCCCGCTCCGCCGACTCGAACTCGACGCCCTTGATTCGGTCCCACTCACGGTTCACGTAACCGCGCATCAGGTCATAGGCTCTGCGCCCCACACTCATATCCGTATTGTATCTGGACGCCTAAAGACGCACTCGGACCGCGACGTTGAAGTCGTAGATTTCGCCATTCCGATACCGCACAAGGGGCTCCAGATACACGTTGTTGGTAAGGAACACGCTGGCGTGGATGCGGTAGAAGTCGTCGGTGGGATTGGTGCGACGGGTCCATCCGACCGTGTAATTGTGATAGCGCGAAGGCGTGTAGGTGGCGCTCAGGTCGATGACCTCAAACCCCTCGTCGATCGATCGGTTGGGCTCCCGAAAAGAAATCGCCTCAACCGCCAGATTGAAATTGCCGACGCCCTTCGAGTAGTCGAAACCAAATGCCTGTTTATAGCCTCGGCCCTTGCCGGGCGCTTCTTCGGGCTTTCGAATGAGGGCCAGGCTCGTGCCATCGATTCCGAAGTGTTCCCCCAGGAATATACTAAGGCCCAACCGTCCGCCAATCCGTCCAACCAAACCTTCTTGTCGACCTCGACCTCCCTGTGCATACCCAAAGGAAATAGGAACGGACTCCAGGATGAGATCCGTATCGGCCCGCGCAGCCATCGCGCTCTCGCGTACCAACCGCCCGCCGCCAAAGGGCAAATATTGCTTCCCGATGCGCCAGATGCCTTCATCCTCGACGTAGTACTCATCAAGCAGGTCGCGGTCCTTACCGCCGTCGAAGCGTTGCAGCTTCTGACTCGCGAACACCTTAAACCCTGGTTCCAAAGTGAAGGAGATGGAGACGATGCTGTACCGCCCGAAGGAGTCGTACAGCCGCTGAGTGGTGGCGTCATCCTGAGCCGACCGGTAGTTCAAGCGGGCATCCAACTTGATGGCAACATCCGGAGCCTGAGCCACTCCGAAGGCCGCGGATCCAGCCAGCGCGAGAAATGCAGCCAGCCTCACGTTAGTTCCTTCACCTTCTCCGGAACTTGGGCCAAGGGAACGAGCGACTGTTCACCGCTGGCGAGATTTCGCAGCATCACAGATTCGGCATTAAGCTCGTCCGTCCCGATCAATGCCGCAAAGCGAGCGGCCACTTTATCAGCCTGTTTAAGTTGGTTGGCCATCTTCTTCCCGTCCAAATCTTGATGGGTTTCCAGTCCTGCCGCCCGCAGGTTCCGGACCAATTCCCTGCATGCTTTGGCGGCATCTTCCGTGACCTGCACCACAAATACATCTGGATGGGGGCTCGGGATCTCCACGCCCAACGCCTCCAAGACCAAGATCGCGCGCTCGATTCCCATCCCGACGCCCACGCTTGGCGTCGGC
>JAFAFM010000273.1 GCA_023423495.1 Armatimonadota bacterium | reverse complement strand
TCGTGAAGTTGGCTTCCATTCCCTGAATCTCCACGTCGGCTTTGAGTCGATACTTAATCGCATCCCGAACCTTTGCGGTTCGCTTCAAGGTCACGCCATCCTGGACGGCGAAAGCCACAACGGAAATTGCGGCGATGAAAAGTCCAAGGCTGGCTTTCTTCAGTCTAATGCTCATTTATGAAATTCCTCTGTAGGCGAAATTGTACATTGGCTGATATTGTCTGCCAACTTTCGGGCCCAATGTCCCTATACGTCCTTTTCCAACACCGGTTGCGCCACATTGGCCAAAATCCCAGAGTTGGAAGCATTTGGGAAGATCTTGGTGGGAGTGGGACTCGGCATCGTCGTACTTGGCATCCTGTTTTGGTTCGGCGCATTCCGTTGGCTGCCGCTTGGCCGCTTGCCCGGCGACATTGCCTATGACCGAGGTCCGGTGAAGCTTTACATCCCGATTGTCTCGATGCTTGTGCTTTCGGCCTTCGTATCGATTGTTTTGTGGATCATCGGAGCGCTTAGAAAGTGAAGCCCCGTGTTGTAAGCTTCGACTGCGCCCAGACTCTTTTGGCGGTCGACTATTCCATTAAGCGATACATCGCGGATGTCGCGGCCGAGGCCAACCTTGAACTCCCTCTGGAAGGCCCGGCAATTTACGAGGAAATGCACAAGAGCCGCTTCGTCAGCTATCTCGATTGCAATAAGCTCAGAAACCACGAGGCTTGCGATCACTGGTGGATCCAACTCGCTTCCGATTGGCTCACTCACCTTGGCCTTGACGCTCGGCAAGCATTGACTCTGCACGAGGTTTCACAGAGAATTGGCTTTGGCGAAAACTCCATCCTTTTTAGGCTTTACGAAGATGTGGTACCGACACTCGACCGGTTAGATGAACTCGGCATACAAACTGCGGTTTTGTCCAATTGGGACTACACCCTGAAGCGAGCCCTGCTCGGCGCAGGCATTTACGACCGGTTCGATCTCGTAGTCGCCTCTTTGGAATATGGTGTCGAAAAGCCCGACCCACTCCTGTTTGAAGAAGTCACGAAGCATTTTCAAGTGGAGCCAGGCGAGGTGCTGCACGTCGGCGATGATCGAGTGGATGACTACCAAGGCGCGAAAAGCTTTGGAATGCGGGCCGCTCTTATCGATCGGAGCTGCACCTACTCTGAAGATCCTTATCTACATGATCTGCGGGCAATCGAAGGAGCCTTCGATTGGAACGCCTGAGCGACTACGATTATCATCTGCCCGAAGAACTGATTGCCCAGAAACCATTGGAGGATCGATCGAGTTCGCGACTCTTGCACCTCGATCTTCGCACGGGAGGTGTGAAAGATGGGCGGTTTACGGATGTCGTGGAGACATTGCGGCCGGGCGACTTGTTGGTTTGGAACTCAACGCGTGTCACTGCTCTGCGTCTATTTGGCCAAAAACCAACGGGCGGCAGTGTGGAAGCCATGTTGGTCCACCAGACAGGGCCGGACCGGTTTGCCGCGATGCTGAAGCCCGCCAAGCGGCTAAAACCGGGCGCGAGGATTCACTTTGAAGGTGGTCTTGAAGCAGAAGTGGCTCAACACCTGGAAGAGCCGCTGAAGGAAATCCGCTTTCTAGCTAGCTCCGATCTTCCCGAAAAGCTTGCAGCCTTCGGGCGGGTGCCCCTTCCCCCATACATCACCCATGCCCTCGATGATCCGGAGCGTTATCAAACCGTTTATTCGAAGGTTGGCGGGAGTGCAGCCGCTCCGACGGCGGGACTCCATTTCACGCCCGAATTGATCGAAAAACTGACCGCGAAAGGCATCTCGATTGCGGAAGTTTCACTGGACGTGAGCCTCGATACTTTTCGGCCCGTCATGGTGGACGATCTGGAGGCGCACGTCATGCATGGCGAAGTGTGTCGCCTGCCTGAGAGCACGGCCGATCTTGTGAACGCTTGCCGAGGGCGTGTGATCGCAGTCGGTACAACGTCGGCCCGCACGTTGGAATCTTTCGCAATTGAAAAGGGAAAGGTCGAACCGGGAGAGCATCGCACCTCGATTTTCATTCGGCCCGGCTATGAATGGAAAATTGTCCAGGGCATGTTCACCAACTTCCACATGCCACGGACAACGATGCTCATGATGATCAGCGCATTGGCCGGAAAACCTAATATTCTGAAGGCCTACGAGCATGCGATCCAGCAACGCTACCGGTTTCTTAGTTTTGGCGATTCAATGTTGATTCTGTAGAGCCTTTAGGGGATAAAACTACGTCTTGGAGGGCGGGACCGCCGGCTCAAGATGAGTACAATCTTCACGGCACAGAGGTAGAAATTGAAATCCAAAGAATTTGATCCCCTTGAATATATTGAAAACGGTTTCCTTGATTCGAAGAAGTCCAAGCAAGAGGAGCATGGCGTTGCCGTGCCCACCATCAAGGAATATCTAGGGATCGATTCCAGCGACCCGGCTCCGGGCGAAGATTCGAACAGCAAGACCCGCTTCCGAAAGACGGTAATGAGCGCTCCGCGCCCACGAAGAGCCCGTAATGTCACCACCGAGCGAGCCATCGACCCCCAACTACAGGTCGTGTGGGAAGCTTTGCCGAAGAATATCGAGTTCCTCTGCGGATTCTTCGATGACTCGGTGACCGCAAATTACTACCGAGGGGAGTTCAAAGAGTCGCGCGAGGATTTAATCCGCCGCCTGCTCGACCCTGAACTGACCCTGGAAGAAACTAGCCGGTTGCTCGGCGTGTGCCCGGCAACCGTACGGCGTTACACGAACCGGAAGTGGCTTACCCACCACCGAACCCAAGGCGGCCAGCGACGGTTCCGCTTGAGCGACGTCGTCCGGTTTGTGGAAACGCACGGAAGATTTCCGGAGGAGTGAACCTGAATTGGATGGCCGATTGAAGATCGCCATCTTTTCGGACAGCGCTTTGCCTGTTCTCAACGGGGTCAGTATCTCGATCGACTCGCTCATCACCGCGCTACGGCATCGCGGGCACTCGGTTCACCTTTTCACGGCTCGGCATCCTAAAGCAGAATCTGCTGAGCCAAATACCTATCGATTCAGGGCCGTTGAAACGCCGTGGACCAAGGGGTATCCGCTGGCTTTTCCGCCCTTTTATCGCATGCTCCAGCGATTCCGGCGGCACGATTTCGACGTCATCCACACGCACACGCCTTTCACAATCGGATTCGTCGGTATGCGGTGGGCTGAATCCCACCAGATTCCCGTGGTGGCAACTTACCACACGTTGTACGACCGGTACGTCCACTACATCCCGTACTTCCCCCGCCGGTACCTCAGGTTCAAGCTCGCCAAGCACACCAACTTCTACTACAACCATGTGAACCACGTGATCACCCCGAGCGAAGCCGCTCTGAAGTGGCTCAGGCGTCACTCCGTTACGACGCCCGCTACGGTGATCCCAACCGCGGCCCTCCCGCGTCGCTTCTTCGATCGCAGTGAGCTTCGGCTCGAGCTGGGCATTCCTCCCGATCAGCGCATCCTTCTCTATGTCGGCCGCTTAGCGAAGGAAAAGAACCTCGCGACGCTATTCGAGATGGCAGCAATTGTGTTCAAGCAAGACTCACGGCTGCGGCTTTGGCTTGTGGGGGATGGACCGTATAGGTCTGAATGCGTGAGGATGGCTCGAAGCCTCGGAATCGGCGACCGAATCAAGTTCGTTGGATTCGTCCCCCGGGAGGATGTCGACAAATATTATGCGGCCTCTGACTTGTTCGTGTTCTCTTCAATCACAGAAACTCAGGGCCTCGTGGTTCAAGAGGCCATGACTTATTCCTTGCCTGCGGTTGCAATCTTGGGGGGCGGCGCAAGCGAAAGCATCATCGATGGCGAAAATGGGTTTGCCGTAAAGAACGATGCGGCTACCTTTGCCGCTCAAGTTTTGGAAATCGTGAACGACGAAACCCTTTTGGCGGCACTCAGTGATGGTGCGCAACGCTCCAGCCGAATGGTGGGGACAGAGGCCATGTGCGACCGAGTGATTGAAGTGTATCGCCAAGCAATTTCTGATCGACATCGGGAGCCCGTGCGAGAGTCGGTGAATGTCTAAGGGACTGCTTGCGTTCTTCGCCACCCTCCTATGTCTCGCTCTTCTGCGAATCGGAATTGCCTACTGGCTTGTGCCGGAGTCGCTGAAACTCCCGATTAGCCTGTTGATCACCGTTGCCTTTGTTGCCTTGCCAATCATTGCGCTGTTTCGCGCCGCAAGCGCTCAATGGACCGTTAGACTGGCAGTTGCCTTCATCGTTCTGGGAGCGCTCCTTCAATTTGTATTGCCCTTGCTGAGTCCCGGCGGAAAAGGGTTTTTGGCAATCCTCATGGACGCCATCTCTCAACAGGGATTACCGATGTGGACCGTTGGGCTGGGTGCGTTGCTCGCGCTGATGCTGAAGGACAAGAACCTGCTTCTACCCGTCTCCATCTTCCTCGCCCTCTTCGACATCTTCTTGGTCTTCACTCCGGTTGGCTTCGTGCAGCAACTCATGAAGAAGGCGCCAGCTCTCCTGCCGGCGATGGCCCACCGGATACCGTCGGTCGCCACGACCCCACAACAAACCGGTGTGCCTGTGGGGACGTTCGCGCATATTGGGCCGGCCGACTTCCTATTCATGGGAATGTTCTTTGTCGCGTTGTTTAAGTTCAGCATGCGAACGACAGAGACGTTCCGTTGGCTGCTCGTCGCCCTTGCGGTGTACCTGCCCTTAGTTCTTGTTCTCGGCCCAATCCCGTTGCTGGTGCCCATAGGACTCACGGTGCTGGTGGTCAACATCCGCGAATTCAAGCTGAACAAGGAAGAGAAGGTCTCAACAATCGCGGTTGCTCTGATTGGGATAGCGATCGTTGCCTTTGCGGCTACTCGGCCTCGACCAGTTGAGCCTGCTGAGCCTTCGAGAGTGGAGTCCGGCCCAGGTGTCCCAGAATCGGAAGGCTCGCCTGCGCCAGCAATGCCCGATCGACGCCGGTAGAAATACCTTCGCGCTCCAGGAAATAGACGAGATCGTCAGTCGCCAGATTCCCCGCCGCGCCCGGCGCATAAGGACAACCGCCCAGTCCGGCCGCGCTCGAATCAAAAACCCGGATGCCACATTCCAGGGCAGCCCCAACGTTCGCAATGGCGGTTCCGTGGGTGTCATGGAAGTGCATGGCGAGAATGCTCGAATCAAATTCCGCCGTGAGTTGTTTACACAATTGACGGACTTCGGATGGGCTTGCCGCGCCAATGGTGTCACCGATGCTGATTTCGTCAACTCCAAGCCGGGTTAAAGAGCGGCAGACGTCCATAACTGCATCTGGCGCCACACGGCCCTCATAGGGGCATTGGAATGCCGTGCTGACATAACCGCGGACATAACCGTCCGGATTATGTACTCTGAATTCGTTTAGCACCTCTTGGAAAACATCGAGCGATTCCGCAACGGTCATGTTGATATTTCGCTTCGTGAAGCTGTCAGATGCGGCCGTGAACAGCGCGATACGGTCAACACCCACGCCCAATGCACGCTCCAGACCCTTCAAATTCGGCACTAAAGCAGAATAAATCCCACCTTTGGGAAGCAATGGCCAGAGGTCAGCGGCGTCGGCAAGTTGAGGTACCCATTTAGGGGAAACGAAGCTGGTGATCTCGATCTCCTTAAGACCCGCTTCAAGTAGGTTGTAAACGAAGGCCAACTTGGTTGCGGTATCGATGGGCAGTTTTTCGTTCTGCAATCCATCCCGAGGGCCGACTTCCACAATCCGAATCATCGCGTCTTCTTCTCGACGACAGTGATGATGCCCGAAATGTACTCCTGCTTCTTGGGAAGGGCCGCAAATTGAAATTCGAATCCGTCTTCGATGGAGTTGAAGGAGTGATACCCCTCCATCTCATTTGCAAGCTCCTCTGCCCAGACCCGCTCCAAGTCATCCTTGACCATCTGGAGATTCGCGCCGATGTAATTCATCTGAAGGCGGATTCCAATCAGTCGGTCCAACTGGAAGCTTCGCTCCTTTTTTGTAAGGCGAAGATAGGGCAATTCAGACAGCACCTCGGCCCAATCGTCTTCCCAAGCGTCTTGTTCACGCCCAACGATTGGCATATAAACCCGCGTCCACTGCTGCATGACCAGCATGAACTCAGAGCCCCTCACCGGTTTGCTCACCCTTACTTTAATCCTCGGCAGGTTTGACCACTGCCATCAGGAATCCTTCCGTCACCTGGTCACCTTTTGTGACGCTGATCGAATCGATCAAGCCGTCGAAGGGGGCCAAAAAGCTCTGCTGGGTCTTCATCGCCTCTAGGATGATCAGCTTTTCGCCTTTCGACACAGTTTGCCCCTGTGATACCAGAACATCCACGACCGCACCCGGCATCGGGCTAATTAAATCTCCGCTATGGTCCTTCCCTACTCCAGAGCGTGAAGCCTTCTGCATCCCGATGCGATACTGCCGTCCCCGATAGGAAACAAGTGTGACATCTCCATCCTTGACGGCAAGAGCGCTATGCGTTTTGCCATCACTTGTCGTCACCAGTAGGCGATCCCCGCTCGTTCGAGCGGTGGCTTGGCCTAGTTCCAGTTCGACTGGCTCTCCGTTTACTACCCGCTTCATTTGACCGCGGTGAGTTCCCGGCTCTTTTTAAATTCGGCGGCGGCGGCAACAAAACTCTCGAAAATTCTTCGGGTTTTGGGATCTTCCAGGGTCCGTTCCGGGTGCCATTGCACACCCACTAGCCAAGGATGGTTGGAATCCTCGAGAGCTTCGATCGTCCCGTCGGAGCTTCTTGCCACAACCTCCAACCCATTCCCGACCTCGTCGACCGCTTGGTGGTGGTAACTCTTTCCGGCAATGGCCGCGCTGCCGATCACCGAGCCAAGCCCAGAGTCTGCCTTCACATCGTAATCCTGAAGCACGCCGCCGGTATGGGGCACGCTTCCCTCCACGTCGGGAAGATGCTGAATAAGCGATCCGCCGCGCTGAATATTTAAGAATTGGCAGCCATAGCAGATGCCAAGGAAGGGAAGGGTTGAGTCTACGGCCTTGTACAGCCTAGACTCAGCGTCGAACCGGGCCGGATCTTGGAGCTTCACCTCGGGATGGTTTTCTTGCCCGAAGTGCTTGGCGTCGATATCCAGACCGCCGGGAATGATCCAGCCGTCAATAATTTTCGCCACCGCTTCCATATCGGCCGTCGGCGGGATTAGAATCGGCACGCCGCCAGCTTCAGTGACCGCTTGAGCATAGTTCCAGTTGAGACTTAACGTGCCGCCGGTGCGAGCATCCTCTGGCTTCCTTTCACAGTCGACCGAAATGCCGATAATCGGCTTCATCCGGTCACCTCGATCATGGAACCCATGGTTTCGACGTTGGTTTTCACTGCCTTAATGAATTCGGCCGCCCCCACGCCATTCATCACCCGGTGGTCGAACGTCAGGGCGATGTTCGCATAGTGCTTCATGCGAAGCTCTTCGGTGTCCTGAGCCAACCCACTATAGACTTCACCCAGGAACAAGGTACCGACCGCCGGAGGAACGACTACCGGCACAGCATCCCGAAGCCCAAAGCTCTGCATATTTGTGAGCGACATAGTCACCCCTTCATGAGCTTGGTCCTTACCCTCGCGGGCGAGTTGGATCTGCTCCCGGGATTTGGACGCAAAAGTCTTCCAATCCATGGTGTCCGCTTCATCCACAACTGCTAAAACAAGCTCGTCGCCAGGCAAGCTGACGGCAATTCCAAGTGAAACGTGGTCGTACGTACGGAGGGTCTCGTCGTTGACCAGCGTTGACCGGAACATTGGGAATTCCGTAAGAGCCTTGACAACGGCGAATGCAAACATCGTAAATGCCGAAGGTTGGAATTCCGAACCGCTGGCCTTCATTTGAGCCCGCGTTCGCTCGATGGACTCCCAACTCACGGCAACGGAAATCGTGCCCGGTACCACAAGCTGCGTTCCACGGACAAGTCTCGAAGCAAGAAGTCTCTGCTTTTGGGGTACGGCTGCTTCCTTGTAATTGCCTCCGCGAGATTCGGCGGGCTTTGCTGCCGTGGACCCACTGCTCAGGAACGCGTCGATGTCTGACGGCATCAGCTTTCCAGAAGCAGAAGGAATGGCCCCCAGCTGCTCGTCGGAGATTCCCTTCTCCTTCGCGTATGCCCGGGTGCGAGGGGGAATATTTGCGTTTCGCGTTTCCGGCGATGAGGTTGCCGCCGTAGCGGTTGCCGGCGCAGCCGCTTCGACGGTCGGTGCAGGTCCGTGGCCACCTGCTCCAACTTCTTGAACTCCTTCTGCGACTTCCATCTTGGCAACCGCGCCACCGATGGGGAGGATTGTGTCCACTGGGGCCAGCCATTCCAGGAGGGTCCCCTCGTAAGGAGATTCAACGTCCATCACTGCCTTATCCGTCTCCATCTGATAGATCGGCTCGTCTCTCTTTACGTTCTGGCCGGGCTCTTTGAGAACGGCAACGAGTCGGGCTTCTTGAAGTCCCTCTCCAATCTGGGGAATGTTAACGGAAACAATTGGCATGGCTTTTATCGAACGCTCCTTCGCGAATCGTAGCTGAAGTTTGGCATAACCAGCCTGCTTGGGCCCAGTCCACGGG
>JAFAFM010000267.1 GCA_023423495.1 Armatimonadota bacterium | reverse complement strand
ACTGGCGGGATTTTGTTCACGGGGGCAACTCCAAAGAAATTATTCATTCGAGCCGCAAAGTTACTCTTCGCGAGAGCTAGACAAGGCTGGGGCGTAAACCCCGGCCTTCGTCCTTTATGGCCTAAATGATTTGATGGCCACGGTTCAGGACGTTTTAAATGCGATCGAGCGCTTCGCTCCCGCCAAACTAGCTTTTCCCAAGGACAAAATCGGCTTGCAAGTTGGCAATGCCGATCAAAGCGTAAACCGGGCCTTGGTGTCGCTGGACCGCTCTTTGGCGGCGGTCGAGTATGCTGCCGATGCTCAAGCCCAGCTTCTCCTCAGCCACCATCCCTTAATCTTTGAACCTATTCCATCGGTAACTTCGGACACTTACGAGGGTAAGACGATCCAGGCGCTCATCCAAGGGAACATTTCTCACGTAGCCGCTCACACTAATTGGGATTCGGCACCCGGAGGAATCAACGACGCGCTCGCTAAGATGCTGTCGCTCCACGACGTTGAATCGTTCGGATGGGCGTCAGAGCGGCAAGAATTAAAACTTGTAACATTCGCTCCACCCGATGCGGTGGAACGCATCATCGACGCCTGCAGTGAAGCTGGGGCCGGCGTCATCGGCAACTACCGGCGCTGCGCCTTTACCAGCCCTGGCCGAGGCACGTTCGAGCCCGGAGAAGGATCCAACCCGGCGATTGGTGAACAAGGAAAGCGCACGACCGTTGAGGAGATCTGCATCGAGATGATCTGTCCGGCTGACACGAAACAAAGAGTGTCAGCGGCGCTTTCAGAAGCTCATCCGTACGAAGAGCCTGCCGTGGACTGGGTACCTCTCCTTTCCTCAAGCGGCCAGTCGATTGGCAGAATTGGGATTCTAGAAGCGCCGATCAGCCTTGAGTCTTTCGTTTCGTTTGTAGACGAAGCTCTGGCGACGAAGTGCACTGCTTGGGGTTCGCCTGAATGTACGATCGAAAGAGTTGCTGTTGTAGGTGGCGCCGCGGATTCAGAATGGAGGTCGGCCAAGGCGGCGGGAGCCGACGTTTTCATTACCGGAGAGGTCAAACAGCATGTGGCGGTCGAAGCGGCCGAATCAGAAATGGCGCTCATTGCGGCTGGTCACTATGCAACTGAGCAACCGGGGTGCGCGGAACTCGCCAAGGTCATGAAAAAAGAAGTTTCCGAAATCGACTGGCTGCTCTTCGAGCCCAAGCCAGGACAAAGCGGTAGACCGTTGTAGGGAGTTGTACTGGTAGCCCGGACGGGACTCGAACCCGCGATCTCCGCCGTGAAAGGGCGGCATCCTAACCGCTAGACGACCGGGCCAGAAGCTCGGAGAGTATCCCTTATTTGAACCCAAAAACTCAAGGCCCGTTGGGTCAGATGGCGAAAAGAAAAACGGGCAAGATTTCTCTTGCCCGTTCGATCTTAGGAATTATCCTTTTGATCCGGTGGAGTCGTTGGTTTGTCGTCCGCCGGTTTGGTTTCCGGCTCGGCTGGCTTCTCTTTCGGAGCCTCATCCTTCTTGGCGACGACGGTATTCTTTGGCGCGGGCTTGTTCGCAATGACTCGCCTAGCCCCGGCGAAGCGTCGCTGGTAGTAGCCTTCATTGAGGCTGCTTTCCATCACCTTGCCGCGTCCGCTGCTGGCATGAATAAACTTGCCATTGCCTTTGTAGATTCCAACGTGGCTTACACGGGAACCGCGCGTCTTGAAGAACACCAGATCGCCAGGCTTCAGTTCACCCTTGGTTACCTTCTGGCCTCGCGAAGACTGCTCGCGAGCCGTCCGCGGAAGCTTCACACCCTGGCTCTTGAAAACCTGCGTGGTGAAACCCGAGCAGTCCGTTGCAGAACGGGATGCGGCTCCATAGCGATAGCGAACACCTAAAAACGACGATGCCTTGTCAAGCAAGGAGCTGCCGTTGCCGGAAGCTACCACGAGCGGGCGGCCGTTATCCTTGGCCGGGCGGCGAGTGGTTACATTTCGCTCGTTTCGGCTCTTTCGGGTGGACGACCGGGTCGTTGTTCGAGAAGCGACCAGGGTCGGCTTCTTGGAAGGTTTGACGATGCTCTTCTTGGCGGGACTCTTCATCGCCAGGATTTGCGGAGCCTTGGTCGGAGCGAGATAATCTGCTCTTACCCACGCTTCTGTGCCCTTCGGAAATCGAAGCTTGTACCAGGAACCTTCGTGATCCAACACCAGCACACGAGTACCTCGCGGCACCTGGGTCAGGGACGGGAATCGAGTGCTCGGCCCACGTCGAATCGCAACCGATTCGCCCGTAATTACGGCATAGCGACTTCGCAGCGGCGGAAGGTGTGGCCCCTTCTCCGCTTGGCCTGATGCTGAAACTGTCTTAGTCCCTGGAACCTTAAGAACGGTTCCGATCTGCAGGCTTGCCCATTTCACACCGGGATTCAAGGTCCGAAGCTGTGACGGCTTAATCCCTACGCGCTTTGCGATGATCCAATCGTTGTCGCCATTGCGAACAGTGTAAGTGCGCTGGATAACCTTAGGTTTTTGCGGAGCCGCTTTGATGGAACTAGCAAGCTTAAATTCTGGCTTCGATTGCGCAACCACCGAGGTTTTCGCTTGGTTCGCGGCGTGATTAGCCATCGTGTGGAACCAACCGGAAGCCGTGGGAATGATCAGAGCCTGTCCAATTTGGAGCTTGGTCCAATTGGTGCCCATGTTGGCGACCCGCAGTTCTTTGGCAGTGATACCCAGCTTCTTGGCGATCGAAATGTCTGTATCGCCCTGCTTTACGTTGTACACATTGCCGCTGAAGCTGGACTTCTTGACCGCTTTTGCGGCTTGCGGAATGGTGAGTTTTTGACCTAATTTAAGCTTATCTGCGCTTTGTAGCCGATTGGCTTGAAGAATTTCTTTTGAATTTGCGCCGAATCTGCTTGCGATACCTGAGAGTGTGTCTCCCTGTTTTACGGTATATGTTGCGTCTTGCGCGAGGACACTGCCAGTCAACAGCAGACATGCCCCCAAAGTTATTTTCTTGATCGTCAAGACTTTCCTCCTCTGCGCCTTGCGGCGCTGCCCCCTCTTGACCGAGTCCTTTGGCAAACACGAGAAAGATACCAGGCACCCGGTAATCCTGTCAACCCCGAATGTGGTATTTCACGCTATCCTAAGGACGGATCGAAGGCTCGAAACGGAGCAACATTGATCCGTCAAACTTTATTCTTATCGGCGGTTTGACCGTGAAATTACAGGGGAAATTGTCTAGCGCACACATTTGCGCGTTTCCCTGACCCCTTCTGCAATCCATTACACAAATTCGGCCACCGACTGGGGCCATGTTCCCTGTTTCGCCAACGGGCCAACCTGGAAAAAGAACCGGAAGGCGGAATTCTCCAAGGAGGGATTCGGTTAGTTAGTGTGTAAACTCCCGCGCCGATGTTGAGCATTGTGATCGTAAATTGGAACACTCGCGAGTTTCTGCGCGCGTGTCTCACATCGATCGCGCAGAATCCGCCCAAGCATCCACATGAAACGATCGTCGTCGACAACGCCTCCGGTGATGACAGCACGGAAATGGTTCGAAGTGAATTTCCAGAGGTGAACCTGGTTGCCTCAAAGCTTAATTTGGGTTACGCAATGGGAAACAACGTCGGCTTCGAACAAGCAAAATACGATGTCATTTTGACTCTTAATCCGGACACTGAAGTCTTCGCCGGCACCCTAGACGAAACCTTGCGTGTGCTTGCGGCGAATCCAAACTTTGGAGCCGTCGGCGCCCGGCAAATCGCCGCGGACGGTTCGACTCAGCAATCGATCCGCGGCTTCCCTAGCCTTGTCGGCATCCTCGGAGATCTCTTACGAATTCGGACGGGGATCTTCGATTCTTACCGCCAAGCAAATTTTGACTACGAGCGAGAGCAGACTGCGCCACAACCGATGGGCACATTTATTGCCTTTCGTAGGTCGGCGCTGAAAGAAATCGGGTCCGATCAGCAGCCTTTTGATAAGCGGTTTCCCATCTTTTTTAACGAGGTCGACCTGCTCTATCGACTGAACCAAGCTGGCTGGCCAGCTCTGTACGCTCCAAGCATCCGGATTTTCCATCATGGGGGCGAGGGGACGCGACAGGTTCGCCGAGCCATGATTTGGGAATCGCACAAAAGCCTTATCCGCTTCCTGCTGAAGCATAAGGTGCGCTGGTGGAATTTCCCGCTGTATGCTTTGATTTTCGTCGCAATCTACGTTGGGGCATATATTCGCGCCCGAGGATACAGTGCTGGATTTAGAGGTTAGCGTCACCATCTGCAGTTGGAACACGCTGACCGATACCCGCCTATGCCTCCAAAGCCTGGAGTCAGCGAGGACCGAAGCCAAGTTTGAGGTCATCGTCGTGGACAACAACTCCGAGGACGGTTCCCCAGACATGATCGCGGCAGAATTCCCATGGGTTCGTTTGGAACGAATGTATGAAAATTTGGGCTTTACGGGAGGGCACAACCACGCGTTTTCGATCCGCAACGCGCCCCACGCTTTGTGCCTCAATTCGGATACGATCATTCACCGAGGGGCCATCCGGGGACTGCTCGATTACCTGTATCAGAACAGCGACGTTGGAATCGTCGCTCCCAAGCTTCTGAACCCGGATGGGTCGCTACAGTTCAGCTGTCGCCGCTTTCCCAACCCTTTGGCCGCCCTGTTTCGAAATACCCCGCTTGGAAGTTTGTTCCCGAACAATGCGTTCACGCGCGACTATTTGATGCAGGACTTCGACCACAGTTCCCCGCGCGAAGTGGACTGGGTATCCGGAGCAGCGTTCTTGGTGCGAAAAGAGGTGTTCGACAACATCGGCGCATTTGACCCCGAGTACTTCATGTTTTGCGAAGATGTGGACTGGTGCTGGCGGGTGTGGAAATCTGGCAAAAAAGTAGTGTATCTGCCGCTATCGGTTGTCACTCATGCAATCGGCAGGAGCACAGACAAAGCGCCGAACCGCATGATTGGCCGGTTCCACCGGTCCATGTTCCGCTTCTATGTTAAGAACCAGTTGCCGGAGCGACCCTTGCTGTGGCGACCATTTGCATTTGTCGGCGCGGGTCTCGCATTATCCATGCGGGCAGGGCTTTTCATTTTGAAGAATAAGATCGATGTTGTCAGGCGGTGGTTTCGCAGCAGATGAGGAAGCTGACCCTTCCCCAAATCCTCGTTGCCATTGGGGCGTTCCTAATCCCGCTGTTGGGCGGTCAAATCTCGACGGATCAAGCTATGCCGGTCGAGCCTGGACTTGGTGCACTCTTGCGCGCAATGCTCGGCGGTCCGCTTTTGCAGGGCTTTGAAGTTCCGCTATTCAGTCACCTGGCCATTATGGTTCCGATTGCACTAGGGTTGGCTTTGAGCCTAGGACAACGGTCAGTGATCCAGTTGCCGAACATCCGGCTGATGGGTTTGATCGTCGCCTTCTTCGGGCTGCTCTTCATTTCGACCGGCCTTTCCGCATTCAAATTCGTTTCGATGGCGGCATTGGCCGAATGGCTGACTTATGCGTTGGCCTTGTTCGCCTGCGTTGCCGTGCTTGGGCGAGATGTTGGACCACGCGTCGTACTTACTTCCCTGTTCGTTGGAATCTGCTGTTTGGCACTTTACGGCATCGGTGTCGAGTACCAGCAAATGCGGGCCACTGATCCTAACGTTCGAATTTTCGCCGGATGGGTGAATCCAAATGCAACCGCCGGGATTTTCTCGATTGGCATTGCCATCGGGACGCCCATTTTGCTGTTAGCCGACCGGGTCCCAAAGTTGCTGGTTAGTATCGGCCTCACCCTCATCTCGACCGCACTATTAATGACGGGATCTAAAGCGGGCATTGCGGCCGCCGTTGGTGCGGTTATCACCTTTGCCATCCTAGGCTTTTTGTGGCTTCCTAGTGGGAAACCCAAAGTGCTCCGCGCGATGACCGGCATTGTAGTGATCGCGGTTGGCTTTGCCCTGTTCAACGCCATTCAGTTGTCAAATCGGAAAGAGTCCGGTGCGGCTGGACCCAGCATCGGACGCATCGGTTCCTTTGAGAGCGAGCAGGCTCAATCCCTCGGATTTCGGAAACTGCTGTGGCAAGGAAGCTTAGAGCTCACCAAAGCTCGACCCGTCGGCTATGGCGTCGGAACCTACCGGTTTGAGGGCTCGCGTCCAGGTTTAACCACCCAGACCCAACTCGCTCACAACAATATCCTTCAACTCGCAGTCGAAGCTTCCTGGCTTTCTGCCGCCCTCTTTCTGGCCATAATCGGTTGGTGGATCTGGATCGTTTTTCGTGGCGCGAAGCGGATGCCGGAAACAGCGAATTTGCTCAAGGCTGGCGTGGTCGCGGCCATCGCAGGCACCTTTGCTCACGGCATGTTCGAGAGCAACTTGTACTACTACGGTATTGGGTTGACATTTTTCCTGTTGCTCGGGATTGGGTTGTGTCTCAGCGCCGATAGCGTACTTCCAGAGTTCACACCGGCCACCGCCCGGACCGGCCTTGTCGCGTTGTGCACCATTCCTTTGGTCATGCTGGCTTACTTCGGCTGGGCGGAGTGGCAGCGCTCGCTCATTGGTCACGCGATCGATCAGCGTGACTTCGATCGCGCCCGAGAGCTCACGATCAACCTAACCTCCAAGGCCCCAATGGATGGTGAGGCGTGGAACTTAAGATTTGCATTGGATCCACAAGAACGAGGTGCCTCCATTCTCAATGCGTCAAATGCGATGCCCGCCCCCCGGATTCTCCGGAATTGGGCCAAGTTTGAGCAACAGGAGGGCAAAGCCGCTGAGGCCGATACGGCAATTCAAGCCGCGCTTGAGCGGGACCCAAACAATCTCAACACCCTTAAGCTCGCTTTGGAGATTGCCCGCGAATTCAAAGAGGATATCAAAGCTCGTGAAATCGCTGAACGCATGGTCCAGGTGGAATCCACGCCATATTACACAATCCGGGCTCTACCGCAGATCATCGAGACGGCGACCGCTGAGGCGAGAATTTACTTGGCGGATCAGACCGCCTCGAATCAGGAGCGCGCAAGCCAGTTATCAAAAGCGCTCGACATTCTTCGGCAATATGCCGCAGTCACGGTTCCCGAAGTTAAGCGGATGTCGACCGCGGGACTAGATTACGGCCCGGAGTCCGTCGAAAAAGCATTGGGAATCTGCCAGTTGGGGATCGCGACCGCTCGAAAGCTTAAGGCAACTTATCGCGCGCTGGGTGATTCGGCTCGCGCGGACGAAGCAGCTGAGTCAGTCTCGGAATTCGAAGCGGCGGCAACTTCCTTGGGTGGAAGCAAGTAGCGCTGGACGACCTGCTTGGCGATTGGCGCTGCGACTTCCCCACCATGACCAGCCTGCTCCACAAACACGCAGATCGCGATCTTTGGATTGTCGGCCGGCGCAAAACCTACGAACCAGCTGTGGGTTTTTTTGTTCTTCTTCTCTTCCGCGCTTCCAGTCTTGCCGCCCCAGGTGATTCCGGGAATACGGGCTGAGCCCGCCGTTCCACCTTCGATAACATTCACCAAGGCCGACCGCATGGTGCTCCAAAACGCAGGATTACCCTCGACCTTGTGCAGTTCTTCGGGGGCGAACTTCTCAACCTTCGTCGGATCGATGGAATTCCGAATGCCCCGGACGATTCGGGGTCGGTAGTT
>JAFAFM010000180.1 GCA_023423495.1 Armatimonadota bacterium | reverse complement strand
CTCAAGAGGCAATCGGACTGAGCAATTGGCAAACTTCGGACGGCGAAAAGCGGCTCTATGACCAGCTATTTCTAGAGGGCTCCAGCCAATCTTCCATCCAGCTTTATCGGTAACGCTTTTGCGCGTGCGGCGCGTATTGCTGTTGGATAATAGCTACTGGGTGAAACTATGATTGTCGCACTCGCTGCCGTCGTCCTTGGCCAAACAAGCATCACTTACGGCAAACCTCCGGGCGGGGGTCCGCTACTCGCTAAGCCGCAATATCCAGAGGAAGCCTATTTGGGTGGGCATTTGGAAGTCGCCTATGGCCTAAAACCTCACGCCACCGTTGTGCTCGGGCAGTACATCCACCGTACGTCAAAGCCGATTTCGGACTTGAGCGGTTATCTTGACCTCAACCCGAGAGACGTGCTTGCCAAGCAGCCCGTGAAGGTTGGCTACACCGCGTACAAAGTCTCAAATTCAGTTTACGAAGGAAAGCCCTGCATCCTGTTTGAATCCGATGCCACCCGAAACCGAATTCGTGAATACGTCAATACTGCCAGCTTTCGGGTTGTCAACACAACACCACTGCAACGATACAGGAAGGTCTGGCTGACCCCCGAGGGCGTGCCATTGAGGGAGACGTCGGGGTTCCGCAACTACCAGGGCACCTGGGAATTGGACGCCAAGTTCGTAAAGGATGAAGTCGAGTTGACGACGGCGGGGCCCAAGGGAAAGAAAACGACGACAATTTTTCCGGCGGGCGGCATCGAGTTATTCGCGAATGAATTCAAACCGATGTTCGACGGAGATAAAACCCTCATGCAGGAGAAGAAGTTCAGCCGCCTCGATCCTGTGAGCGGAGGAATGGTGACCGTGGTGGCGAAAGTCGGCGTTCGATTCGAGGGTTCGATGTTCCTCAAAAAGTTTTCGGGGAATCGGATCGATCTTGCGGTAGGCAACGGCTTCGAGGTGGCGTTCGTCACTAAGGACATGGACCTTCTGCAAGTCAATCTCCCGAACGGGGAGTCGCTCATGGCAGATATCGACCCTACTGAAGCAAAGGAAGGGGTTTCGAAGGTCAAGACTAGTGGAGGTGGCGGAGGCGGGTGATCTCCCTCCTCGTTACGGCGGTTCTTGCCCCCCAGGTCATCCTTGGCGGGCAGAAGCAGATTATCTACGGTTTGAAGCCGGAGCCCCCACTCATTCTGAGCCATTACATTTGGATCGAGGACAAGCCAAACGAATGGGGCTCATCAACCAACGTCTATGCTCAGCGGCTCGGCTACACGGGCGCGCGGGTCAAGTACGACGTGTTCAACAGTCAACGCGTGTTTTTGTTCGAAACCGACGCCCGCACTAAAAAGGATCATAAGAAGGAACTCGACCCTGGAGTGGGGGCAACCGAGCGGGCTTGGATCGATCCGGAGAACGGCCATATTCTCAAGCAAGTCTTCACGGTCGAAATGCCGCGGGGTGATCGAACGGTCGAAGCCATCTATGGTACGAAGACTGTCGAACTGGCGATCACGGAGAATGGTAAGGAGCGCGCCCTGACCCTGTACCCGGACGGGGGCTGCCAGCCATTTTTCGATCGATTCAAGCCGATGGTCGAGGAGGGCAAGGTTGTTCTTAAGGAGAAATCGTTCCTAGTTTTGGACCCTTACACCCTCTCGTTCCAAAAAGGAAACGCTCGGGCCGGATCGAGATTCGATGGTTCGATTCTGCAAACCAAGATGAAAGGAAATCTCTTCCACATCGAGATTGGCGGCTTGCGCCAACGCGCTTTCATCACCGATCAGCACGATTTGGTGAAGATCGATCTCACGGAGGAAACCTATTTTCAGATCGATAGCTTGCCCGCAAGCCTAATGCCTGGCGGCGGTGGAGGCTAAGCTATCCTTATGATCTGGAAAGTTGCTCTCGGCGTTCTGGCGGGTGGAATAGCAGGCTATGGCTATCACCTTTTGATGACCCGCTGTGGCTCTACATGAATCAACGCGAAAGTGCCGGTGGTGCCGGTGCTCATCTGCGGCTTTATCGGGGCGATTCTGGTCTGGACTCTTTGGAAGTAGCCCGGCTATTGCCTCCAACCGAGCTTCGTGGCTACTTTGATGAGAATGGCCGTTTGCTCCAATGGCCGGCGCGCGGCCGCGCTGAAAAGCGAAGGGTTGCCTTAGAATGGCTTGCCGCGCACTTTTCGGCTGAAAGGGTTTATCGCGAAGTCGAGGTGAACCAAATACTGAACTGCCTGCACGCTTTCACCGACCACGCATTCTTGCGCAGGGAATTGGTCGATCGTGGCTATTTCAGGCGGAACCCGGATGGGTCGGAGTACCGCCGCACCGTTCCGGGCGAAGCGTCACAATAAGGGGCTGACGCCCAACCTTATGACTGAGCCAATCGCCGTCTATATTCACACCCCGTTTTGTCCGAGCAAATGCGGCTATTGCGACTTTAACTCGTACGCAATGACCGGCGACATCATCGAGCGCACGGTCCGTGCGACGATTTCCGAGATCCAGCAGTCGGCACACCGGGGCGTGCCAGCGAAAACGATTTTCTTCGGCGGCGGCACTCCCACTTATTTATCGGAATCTCAGTTGCTATCTATCTTCGATGCGGTGTTGGAAACCCATCCACCCGTGGCAGGCGCCGAGATCACCAGCGAGGCCAACCCGGGCACGGTGGACGCCCTAAAGTTCCGGGCGATGAAGGTGGCCGGGTTCAATCGCATCTCGCTCGGAGCCCAGAGTTTTCTGGATGAAGATCTCCTTCGACTGGAGCGTGTGCACAAGGCAGGCGACATCGAACGAGCGGTGCAGGCGGCTCGCGATGCCGGGTTCACAAACCTCAATGTGGACCTCATGTTCGCCCTGCCCGGACAGAATTTGCGAGCGTGGAATCGGAATTTGGATCGCGCTTTTAATCTTGAAACGGAACACTTGAGCCTCTACTGCCTCACCATCGAGCCAAACACAAACTTTTACAAACGGAATCTGCGGGGTGAGTTGGCTTTGCCGGACGATGAGGACCAGGTCGAGATGTACGACATGTGCTGTCAACGCGCCGCGGCTAACGGTCTTATCCAATACGAAATCAGCAACTTCGCCAAGCCAGGCCGGGAGTGTCAGCACAATCTTTGCTATTGGCTCGGCGAGCCTTATGCAGGGTACGGACCGGGAGCAGTTGGCTTCCTTGACGGGGTGCGTTATACGATTTGGAAGCATCCGGATCGCTACTGCAGCGCGGTGGAAGGTGGAGAGGCGGTCGCCTTTGAGCGGGAAGAAATCGACCCAGATACGCACCGAACGGAAAAGATTATGTTGGGGCTTCGACTCAATCAAGGAATGCCGCGACTTGGCCTACCCTCGGAAAAACTAGCTCCTCTGAAGGAGCGGGGGTGGCTCGATTTTGATTCGGACACCGTCAGGCTCACCGGGAATGGACGGCACTTCTGTTCCGAAGTCGCTCTGGAACTCATTTAATCGAAAAACGTCAAGATAGGAGCCATGCTCGCAACCGCATTTTTAACCCTAGCCGGAATGCTCATCCAAAGTGACATTCCAGGCAAGTACCTCGCGCCAGCACCCAAACCCGACCAAGTCGTCGCTCGAGTCGACGGTGTCGCCATCAAAGCATCGGATGTAAACGACCTCCTGTGGCAATGGCGCGGCCAGGAAGCGGTTGCAGATTTGATCAGTTATCAGGTCATCAAGAATGCGGCAGTCAAGGAGAAGGTTTCTGTGCCGGATGCCGAAGTCCAGAAAATGCTGGACGACCAGGTTGCTCGGATCACTCCACAGGTGACCGGCGGCAAACCGGTCGACCAGTATCTGCTAGAACAAGGTTTCACGCGGTCGCGCATGTGGATTCGGATCAAGACCGAGCTTTTGCTAAATCAAATTGCGGCCAAGGACTTCAAACCTGCCGATTACGTAAAGATTTCGACGATCGTCGTGCGGCCCGAGAGCACCTCGACGAAGGCACTCACCGATGGCATCCGGAAAGCCGAACTCTTTTACGACATGCTGAAGAA
>JAFAFM010000146.1 GCA_023423495.1 Armatimonadota bacterium | reverse complement strand
CATACCCTTCACCCGCTTGCTGAAGAACGGCTGGAAGATGGTCGCCTTCGCCTCGTCTTCCACCCCAGGTCCCGTATCTTCGATCGTGATTTCGGCAAACTGAGAGATGTGGCTGAGCCTCGTTTCGGTGTACTCGCTCTTTTCCACGACCCTGCTGGCAATGCACAGCGACCCTTCTTGCATATAGTTGAATGAGTTTTCGATCAACTCGCTGATTGCGCGCCGAAGCTTCTTCCCGTCTACCAGGACCGGAGGCAGATCATCCGATAGCGAGAGTTCCAACTGCACTCGGGACATTCTTGGGAACACCTCATCCACCGTCTCCTTGATCAATGCATTTAGGTTAGTGGACTCTCGGCTGATCTGGGTGGCGGTCAGGAAGTCGCGAAAGTCTTGAAGAATCTCCTCAATCCGCGTGACGTTGGTGGCAAGGCTCTTCTGCAATTCTCGAATTTCATCGAGGTAGGGCTGGCGTTCGCCCAAGAGGTGATCTAATTCGTTGATGTCGCCCTTCAGGGCGAACACTCTATTGCCGATCATGTGGCTGCTTTTCGCGCTGAGTTCTCCCCAGGCGATCATCCGTTCGGACCGAACGATCCGCTCCATGTTTCGAATGTTCTCAAGTCCACTCGCAACCTGTTCGGCGATCGCGACGAGGATGTTTTGGTCCGCTGCTGTAAACCGGTTGTCCAGGTATGGATTTTTGCTCTTTCTTCGCAGCACCCGGATCGCGCCGATGGACTTGTTCCGAAACACAATCGGCACCGCTAAAAAACTTGCAATCTGCTCGCTTGGAAACTCCACGTACTTCCCTCGCCAGCGCGGATCGCTCTGCGGATCATGCAGCAGTATTGGCTCGCCCGAATCGCACACCCAACCGGTAAACCCCTCGCCGCGTGAATAGCTCAGCCTGCCGACTTCTTTCTTCAATGGACCGGAGGAGCCTTTCAGCAGAAATGTGTCGGACCGCTCGTCATGCAAGAACACTGAGCAGGCTTGGAACTGCAGCACGTCGCCCGCCACGTGAATAACTTGGTCGACGAGCGCCTCTTCCGTCAGAGAGTTGTCCAATGCCTGCCCGATCTCGATGAGGGCCGATTCCCGCTCGATGGAATTGGACCTGTCGAGCACCATGGCGACGAGGCTGGCCAAGGCGGAACAGATTTCCCGAGCTTCCGAATCGAAGGCGTTTGGGCGGTCCGATTCAATGTTGAGAACTGCCTGAATCCGGCCATCGAAATCCTTGATCGGAATCGCAAGCTCGCTCACTGTGCTGACAAACATTTGCCGGTACCGTGGCTCCGTGGACACGTTGCCCGTATGCATCGCCTCGCCGGTCGCTGCTACATAGGCGATGATTCCCTCGCCAAGCGTCCGGTCGATGTTCAGGGTCTGATTAAGCGCCTTGCCCTCAAACTCCTCGCCGGCTCCATACTGGAGTTTGAGCACGGCGTCTTCCTCATCCAGCACGGCGAGCATCGCATGTCTACTGGTGGTCAAATCGAGAGCCGCCTGCGCTATGGTCTGCAGCGCCTCAGCGGTCTGCCTTGTCGCGGAAACCGCCGCGATTAGATCGGGCAGGCTCTTGATGGCAGTCATAGGCTCATTATGGCTGCGAGCTCCTCTGATCCCTCCCTTCAAGCTCGAAGTACAATCGCCCTATGCTCGGCGAATGGATGGAGCGGGAGATCAGGGAACAGCCCGATGTTTTAGCAGCTGCGGCCCCCCGGTACCTTGACAATGCAAAAGCGGCCTTGTCCAACCGAAAGTTCGATATCGTCCTCTTGGCCGCGCGCGGGAGCAGCGACCATGCCGCGCAGTTTGCCCGCTATCTGATCGAGATTCACCTCGGCATACCCGTAACACTTGCCGCACCCAGCGTCTTGACTCGATACGGGGTCAAGGTCCGGTACAACCGTGCGCTCGCAATCGGAATCTCACAAAGTGGATCTGCCCCCGACGTCTCGGAAATACTCGGCATGATGCGAGGCGAAGGTCATACGACCCTTGCAATAACCAACACCCCCGGATCGAGGTTAACCGCCGAAGCGGAGCACAGCCTTCTGTTGGAAGCGGGAGTGGAAAAGTCGGTGGCCGCCACCAAGACATACACTGCTTCCCTGCTTGCCCTGTACCAAATCGTTCGAGCGATGGGCGCAGATTTGCCGGATCCCGGAGCTTCGTTGCCCGACTTCAGTTGGCTGGACCGAACGGAAGCCGAAGCCAAGAGTTACGCCGGGCCTCTGTTGCGCTCCAATCCTACATTTGCGCTTGCTCGCGGATACTCTTTCTGCACGGCCCTGGAATCTGCTTTGAAGCTGATGGAGTGTGCCCTCGTGCCCTGCAAGGCATACTCCACCGCCGACTTCGAGCATGGTCCAAAGGCATTGGCGGGCCACGGAAGCGCGGCGATCGTGTACGGCGAACCCGCCGCAGGCTTGGCCGACCAAGGCTGTCGAATTTTGCCAGCGCCCCTCGCCAATGTGCCTGAGCCGCTTCGACCCATCTCCGAGATCATTTTCGGACAGTGGTTGGCGCTTTACGCAGCCAGGGCCCACGGATTGAATCCCGATCGTCCGGAGCACATTCAAAAGGTCACTGAGACGCTGTGAAGATGCTCCCCGCGATTGTCCTATTCGCGGCTCTTGGATGCGGGAAGGGCTATGACCAAGCTCAAATGTCCAAGCTCAGCTCGGCCGAGTACGGAATCGTCGGACGTTACACATTGGAGGTCGATTACGGCACCGTTTCCAAAGATCTCAAGGAGCTTCTCGACGTCATGACGGCGATGAGTGGTGGCCGGGCAACGCTGGAATGCATGCCGGATCATAGCTTCGTCATGACCGTGAACGGCGTGCCCGTCCGAGGCACTTGGCGCGTCGACTCCAACAATGTTCGCCTTCGGCTGCAGCAGGTTGGTGACCTCAAACCCAGTCAGGTGAGGCGTGTCGAACTATCCATGTTTGGCTTCTCATCCCGCGGCATGACTCGGAAGGACGCCGAGAAACTCATGCGCGAGTACATGAACTCGGTCGCTCTTGAACGTGCCGAAAGCATGGCTCTTATGCGGATCGGAACGGACGGGCGGCTTTATGCGGTCAGCCGGCCAAACGAGACGATGTTCAGCGCCGCCTCGAGCTATTTTGTCAAAGAGAAAGGCTGACAAGACGGCCAGTAAATGGTCTATATTCACCACATGGCGTTCGTGTGGTCGCTGCCGATGGGATTGCCGCCAATGGTGTTCGCACTTGGGGTCGGTCGGCACAGCGAGCGCTCCCATTCTTACCGGCTCAAGGGCCTTTGGTGTGTCCACTTATACCGGTATCACGGCGAGCTGGTGGTGGGAGGAAAACGCCATCAAGTCGAGCCCGGCCATGTCAGCCTGCTCCCGCCGAATACGGTGTTTGAACATATCTGGCCGAACTGGCCGGCGGTGCACGTTTCCGTGCAC
>JAFAFM010000079.1 GCA_023423495.1 Armatimonadota bacterium | reverse complement strand
ATCGGAGAGCGAATCCCTTCGCGCGGTTGCCTTGGACACCTTGGATCAGGTTCGAAAGGGTCTGCCGGTCAGTGAGGCTCTTTCCAAATATCCCAAGCTGTTTCCCACCGTCTTCACCCAGACCTTGAGGGCCGGTGAAGCCTCTGGACAGTTCCCCGATGTCGCTAACCGATTGGCAGAGTTCCAGGAGAAAGAGGTCACACGGCGAAGCGAGATCGTCTCCGCGCTTATCTATCCTGCGGTTCTCACGTTCACCGCGATCTTCGTCGTCCTGGCGCTCGTATTCTTCGTTTTGCCGCGGCTTACGCCGGTCTTCGAGAGCCTCGGAACGGACCTGCCGCTAACAACCCAGATTTTGCTGGCTACAACCGGCTTTCTCACTAAGAATGGACTGTTCATTCTAGGTGGGATCGTTCTGTTGGTGCTTTTGTATCGGGGCTGGATCGCCACTGAAGCGGGCCAGTTAACCCGCGACCGTCTGATCTTCCGAATGCCGATCGTCGGTCCGGTGATTCGAAAGGCCACCGTGTCCAGGTTCGCCAGAGTGCTTGGGACGCTCGTCTTCGGTGGCGTAGAAATACTCGAAGCCCTTCGGATTGCGGCGCTTTCGAGTGGCAACAAGGTTTTCCAGGCTAGCGGTGCTGTCGTCGAGCAGGAAGTCCGCGAGGGCAAGCCTATCGCGGAGGCGATGCGCGATGCAGGTGACTTCCCGCCGGTCTTGACGCATATGGTCGCAATCGGAGAGGAAACGGGCGACTTGCCGAAGATGCTAAGCCGTGTATCAGGAAGTTTGGATTTTGAAGTGGACAACGGGATGCGGCGCCTAGTGGCGCTTATCGAACCGGCCATCGTTTTGGGTATGGCGGTCGTTGTCGGATTCGTCGTGCTCAGCGTGGTGCTGCCGATCTTCGAAGCACAAAACGCTGTAAGGTAGGAACTGGTTAGAGATTGCGCCGACGGCGCGTGGGAAAGGACAGGAAGTGAGCTTAGGCAACATGAACAACAGAATCAAAAACAGAAAGGGCTTTACGCTGATCGAACTCGTCGTGGTCATTTTGATCTTGGCGATTTTGGCGGCTCTCATTGTGCCGCGAATCGTTGGCCGAACAGATGACGCGAAACGGTCCAAGGCAGCCAGCGACATTTCGACTCTGCGCGCGCAAGTGCAGCTTTACAAGACAGATGTCGGAAACTTCCCCGATGCCCTGCTCGATCTTCGCACCCGCCCCTCCGAAGGCGCGGATGGATGGCGTGGCCCGTACCTGGACAAGGAACTGCCGACCGACCCTTGGGGCAACGAGTACGACTACCAAGTCTCGAGCGACGGCGAGGAGTTCACGATCATTTCGTACGGTGGAGACGGTGCGCCCGGCGGAGACGGTAACAACGCGGACATTGGCGAGGAAATCACTGAAGAGCAATAAGGGTTTTACTCTTATTGAGATGACGGTGGTTATCACGGTGCTGGCCATCTTCGCGGCCCTGATCGTTCCTAATTTGCTGAACGAATCTCGGGGTCGCGAAGCCCGCCAGTTCTTCTCCAAGGCTCGAAACCTCATGCTTGAAGCCCGTTCCCGGTCGATTGGCGATCAACAGACGCGAACCGTGCGGGTCGACGAATCCGGTGGACGCCTTATCGTAGAGCGAATTGACCAAACGAGCTTGGAAACGGTTGAGGATAAAACATTGGACCTTCCTGAAGGCGTTGCCGGCTCGGCGTATCGAATGGCGGACTTGGAAAGTAACTCTGCCGAATGGGAAGTTCGATTTTATGCTGACGGCAAATCCAGTGGCGGCGGAGTGACTTTCACCACCAACAGCCGGCCAATCAGCATTATCGTGGACAAGAGCGGCGCAATTCGCCAAGTCGACGGTGAACTGCCTGACACTCAAGATGAAAGCTGGGACGCGGGAGGCTATGAGCAGCGCGTCTAGGCGAGGGTCGAAACGGCGCGGCTTTACGCTCATCGAAGCGATTGCTGCCATCGCGCTCGTCGGGATCGGCGTCGCCAGCGCCATGGGCGGTCTGGCTGCCATGGCCAAGACTGACCGCATACTGCTAGAGCGGGAAGAGCTTCAGCGTTTGGCGGTTCAAAAATATGAAGAGGTCATCGCCACGGGCTTGCTCGACACGGCCGAATTGAGCGGCGATTTTGCCGAGCAGAATATTGAAGGATTTGAATGGGAAGTGGCGGTCGAACCTAGCGGTGAAGAGAATCTCGAGATCGTTACCGTAACGGTCACCCGAAGCGGGGACCCTGAGGGACCGCAAACGACGGTCGATGGACTCTATTTCCAAGCGCCGATAGAAGGTGGCACG
The DNA here is from genome assembly GCA_023423495.1 of Armatimonadota bacterium. GTDB lineage: Bacteria > Armatimonadota > Fimbriimonadia > Fimbriimonadales > Fimbriimonadaceae > 55-13. The sequence goes on along the minus strand of JAFAFM010000079.1, from coordinate 4,231 downwards.
CAATGACCAAACGCCGCGGCGTGACCTTGCTCGAACTCGTCATCGCGGTAGCGATTGTTGGATTACTTACTGTCGCCCTCACCCGCGCTTTTGTAGCTGGGATTACCTACGAAACAAGAATCGCTCAGGCTCGCGAGCGGCATGAAGCCAGGTACTCGGTCGACGACCGGCTCACCGATCTATTCCGCCACGCGTATCTTTCGCCCGACGATACCAACACCGATACCTTCTTCATAGGGGGATCGGAAAGCGACCAGGCGCTCGGCTCGGGCCTTGCGGACACCGTCCAGTTCACCATTCAAGGGGTGAGGCCGAACAGCTCGAACATCGAGAGCGAGGATGACTTCGAGACGCAAAACGAGAATTTCGGACCTCAAGGTGGAGTTACCGAAGTCAGCTTGTCGATGACTCCTGTGGGGGATGCGGGTACACGCACTGGCTTATTTATCCGAACTCAGCGGCCCTCCGACAGCGAACCGACCCAAGGTGGCACGGAGACCGTTTTCGAATCCACCATTGAATCGATTGAATTTGAATTCTGGGACGGTACCGCTTGGCAACCTTCGTGGTCCACCACGGTCGGCGCGGAAAAACGCCTTCCCGCTGCCGTACGCATATCGTACACCCGGACAGGTGAAAACTCAGATACTCCCCAGGTACTGATCGTTAGGATGCCGACAAGCGACGTCACGGCCGACGATCCTGCCGAACAGACCGCCCCGGGAGGACCGCTTTGAGGAGAAGCCGAAGGGCGGGCGCGGTCTTCGTCGTGGCCCTCGCTGTAATTGCCGGCTTGGTTTCCATCTTGGCGCTCGCCGCGGCGAGCCAGCAAGCCGCCAATAAGACGCAGATTCGGCGGATGGAGCAGCGTCGGGCCAGAATCATGGCCGAAGCTGGCATCCAGCGCGCGCTTGCTGAGTTGCAGGATCAAGTCAACTCGCCGACGACGCTGAACGACGACTGGGCGCTTCTCGGCCAGGTTGGCGGCGAGGAATTTGAGTTGGGCAACAGTTCCTTCCGAATTCAGGTCATCGACGCAGCCAGCAAGGTGAACATCAATACCGCCACCCAAGAGCAATTGGAATTGCTCCCGCTCGATACCGACCAAGTAGATGCAATTTTGGACTGGCGCGAGGCGCAACGCCAACCTCGGCCAGGTGGAGGCAAGGATGAGTACTACAACCAGCTCGCCCAGCCTTACAACACGAAGTTGGGATTTTTGCAGTCAGTGGATGAACTCCTGCTTGTCAAGGGTATTACGGCGCGAGACCTGTACACGGTACGAACCGACATCGAGCGTACGAATCAACCAACCAGAACCTCTTCGGGCGAACAAGTTGAGCTTCCTTTGGAAGAGTTAATCACCGTAGATTCAACGTCGCAAGCCGTCAATGCCGCCGGTCAAGCGAAGCTGAACCTGAACACCGTCAACCAGGCTCAGCAGATTGTTCAGCGGGCGCAAGTCACGATGGCAGTTGCAAATCAGATTATCCAGGGAAGGCCGGGTGGAGGGTACGCGAACATTGGTGACGTTCTTTCGACCCCGGGCATTACCCTTCAAAATGCGCGCGCTATTCTTAGCAATTGTACGGCCGGTGGACTAAACCAACCTGGCAAAATAAACGTCAATACCGCTACCGAAGAGGTCCTTCTGACCATACCGAACCTGCCGCCCGACGTTGCAAGTGGCATTGTTTCGCAACAGAGCGCCGGCTTCACTGAGCTCGGCGATTTGCTCGACGTACCAGGAATGAACAACTTAGCTGTCCTGCAGCAAACTGCAGGTTATTTCGAAGTGAACTCACAGGCGATGCTTGTGCGCGTGCTGGGCCGATCCGGAACAACACAGGTCGCTTTGCAAGCGACAGTGTCGGTAGTGGACGGAACTCCCCGAGTGATTCGGATTGAAGAGCCTCCTTATGCAAACATCGTTCAAATCTGGGGATGGGAAGATGAACCCGTCGCTACGACCACTTTAAAGGGGCCCCAGTGAGCGCACCTCAAACCAGCCGAGTCGTCGAGTGGTCGCCGACCGAGGTGGTTGCCTACGATCACGGCACGAGGCAGGTTGTCCGTGCCGCCAACTTTGTAGAGTTGGCCAAGAGCATGCCGGGCGGCCCGGTCATTGCTGCAGTTTCTCGGCGGGCATCTTTTTTGAAGGCTGTCCGACTGCCAAATGCCGGTGCTGCTGAACTCGATCTGATCCTGCATACGCAGATGACGACAATGTTCCCGGTTCCGCTTCACGAACTCGCCTACAGCTATCGCCTAAGCAATGACGTCACCGATGAGGGCCGATTGACGATCGTTGCCGCGATGCGAGAGTCGGACTTGGTAATGATGCAGAGCGACGCCAAGGAAGCAGGCTTTAAGTTGGAGCGCGTGATTCCAACGGCATTCGGCTCTATGTACCTCGCCGAAGCCAATGGACAAAGCGACTTAGCGGTCGTGCATGAAAGCTCGGAAGGACTTTGTATCGACCTGCTTGCGGGCGGCGAACTTCGTTACTCGCGAGTGGCTCCCATGCCCGCGAACCCCGACCTTATCGACTCGGAGGTCAACCGGTCCTTTCAGGCAGTAGGGCTTCCATGTGCTCCTACCCTTGCAGCTGGTGGGTTCCCCTATGCCGAGGCTGAATACAAAACCAGCTCTTCTGCATTGGAGATGCTTGCGACGTCGCCTCTCGACCGCTTGGGTATCCATCTGGAAACCCACGCGACCAGGTTGCAGCGAGACAAGGCGAGACAGTCGAACCGGGTCCGGCTGGCTGCGCTCCTTTGCGCCGCTGCGGTCCTGATGGCACTACTCGTCTTCTTTGAGCGCAGCGATCGAGCTGAGGAGGTACGAGTGGCGAACGCGAGATGGCAGCGCGAATTGACGGGCTTACGAACCGAATCCAAAAAGCTGGGAGATGAAGTTGGAAAGCTGCAGACGACTTCGGGAACTTTGCAGCGTGCATTCCAGCCTGCTCAAACTCCGAGTGACGTCCTTACTCTCGTTTCGAACTACACGCCGGGCAATCTCTGGTTAACGGGAATCACCTTCGAACGAGGCAAGATCATGTATATTCGGGGAACCTCAGCCACAAGCGAGAGCGTAGCCACTTACCTGCAGGCTTTGACTGCAGAGCCACGACTTCGGGACGTGAAGCTTGTGTTTGCCAATAACGCGGAAATAGATAAAACGCCAGTCGTGCAGTTCTCGATTCAGGCCTTCCCGGTTGGCAACTTGCCGTTGCTCGATCCCAAGACCAAGGGGTCCCGCAAGTGATCAACTTCCGAACCAAGGCTGACGCAGGCGCCAGCATCGCAATCTTGATCGCGCTTGCGGTTATCGTGGGCACTGCTCTCGTAATGTTGCTCATTCCACCTCCGAGCACTGCAGGCATCGCATCAGGCAAGATTCGGTCTCAACGAGAGCTCGATGAGGGACTCGACAAACTTAAAGCCAACAAAATCATCGCCGCAACTTATATCCAGAACCAGGTATGGAAAGTGCCAATGGCAGAGGTGGGCCCCGGCGCTTTGGAGGCGATCACAGCATTAGCTCAACAAAACCGGCTGAAGTTGATCGCGTTTAGGCCCCAGAAAGCCGTAGAAGTTAATGAACTTACACAGTTGCCCTTCGTTATTTCTATCGAAGGCAGTTACCCAAACGTCTTGAACTTTGTCCGTGCCCTCGAAAAGCCGGAATTGAAGCTTGGGATCAGCATGGTTCAGATATCAACCTCCGATCCAAACTCAGATCTCGTCGCGGCGACCGTCGGAATCGTGGCATACAGACAGATCGAAAAGCCGAAAACTACGAAAACATCAAATGCAGCCAAAAAAGAAAACTAGCCCGATTTTGTGGGTGGCTCTAATCGGAATTGGAGCCGCCGCATTCGTGTTGACGGCCCCCGAAGAAGCAGCCAAGCCCACAACTGTGAAGCGTCCCACAACGAAGAAGACAACCGTTGTCTCCCTCATTACCGACGAGGATCGCAATGCCAAGTTTTCTCGCGTTACCGTCGCACCAAGAAATGCGTTTAAGCCGGTGATTAAGAAGCTCTCCGCCGAGGCCAAGAGCGCTTCGCCCAGCGCCTTGCCAACAAATTTAACCGGCGGCGAGAGTGGGTGGGCCTATACTGGAACTGCGGAAGTCGATGGACGTATTCAAGCGGTTGTCGAAAATCAGGCGGCCGGACAGGGTGACTTCTTGAGCGTCGGGCAGACATGGTAGCAGGCGCGCG
>JAFAFM010000121.1 GCA_023423495.1 Armatimonadota bacterium | reverse complement strand
AATCCCCCCGCCCCCCGCCACCACCCCCCCGGCCCTCGTCCTAGGATATGTGCCGGACAGCCGGGTCGCCGAAGTTGTCGCGGTGGAAGCGGATCTGGCGGTTTATGACACCAAGCGGCTGCCTTCGCTTCAGCACGCCGCAGAGCGCCTGGGACACCGAGCCCGGGTGCATGTCAAGGTAGATGCGCTGCTCGGACGTCAGGGATTGCTTCCTGATGACGTGAAAGCCTATTTGGATGAGATCAAGCTGTATTCCGACATCGACGTCGTGGCCGTGTATTCGCATTTCGGGAACATCGAGGACACGACAGACCTGACCCACGCGAACGCTCAATCGGCCGCATTTGAGCGAGCTGCTCCCGAAGACGTAGAACGACACGAGTCCGCGACGTCTGGGGCAATGGCAGTCGAGTCCGCAGAGTCGAAAAACTCGTGGGTGAGATTCGGGATTGGCTTGTACGGGCTTTATCCGTCCCCATCTTTGGGCAGAAGGTGGGAAAGTCTGGAGCTGAGACCGGTCATGCGCTGGGTATCGCACCTGGCTCAAGTGAAAAGTTTGCCCCCGAAGCACCCGGTCGGTTATGGATTGACGTACATCACCTCTAAAGAAACACGAATTGGGATTGTCCCGCAGGGATACAGTGATGGGTACGACAGAGGCTTATCCAACAGCGGGGAAGTGCTAGTTCACGGAATGAGGTGCCCTGTATTGGGTCGCATTGCGATGAATATGTTCGCGATCGACCTTTCTGACGTGCCAGAAGTACAGGCAGAAGATGAAGTTGTGCTTCTGGGTTCTCAGGGGAACGAGCGAATCTCAGCGGAGGAGATCGCACAGAAGACCGGCACCATCAATTACGAAGTCGTTGCCAGGATCTCACCTTTGTTGCCGCGGGTGACCGTGTGATACAGGTGGCTTGCGACCCCAAAGCAGACGGCCCAACCAACATGGCCAAGGACGCATTGCTGCTGTCCGGGGCAGAAGAGGGCCGTATCGGCGCGCGTGTGTACTTTTGGGACGGACCTTGGGTGAGTCTTGGGCGATCCCAGAACCCGGAGCGCGATTTGCTTCCCGGGAACGCGGTGCCGTACGTGGCGCGTCCGACCGGTGGACAAGCTGTGTTGCATGGCCACGACGCAACCATCGGCCTCGCGATACCAACAGGGCTGATCCTGGGTACAGAGCCGAAGTCGGTGAAAGCGGCTTATCGCGGCGCGACACGGCCGATTCTCAAGGCCCTTAACGCATGCGGTTTGAATGTGGCGCTCGCCGCGGATACCGAGTGGATAAAGGAGCGACGGGGCCTGCCCGACTGCTTCGCGGCGACTTCGGAGATGGATATTGTTGACACAGCCACTGGCTTAAAGATTTGCGGGTGTGCGATGCGCCGCAAACGCGAAGCCGTTCTTCTCCAGGCCAGCATCCCGATGGGCCAGCCCCTGGTCGATCCCGAAACTGTGTTCTCGAATGCAAGCAGCTATGTTGGTCCGGATTGGGATCCAACGCCGCTGGCGGATGAACTGGCATCAGCGCTTTCCCAGCTGGCACTGAGTATCCGGTAAAACCTAGGGTATGCCGAAGCGAGAAAAGCGGGTTCGAAAGCCGTTTCTCCAAGATTTTCGCGAGTTCGCGATTAAAGGGAACGTGATCGACCTGACCGTCGGCGTGATTCTGGGCGCGGCGCTTACGAAGATTGTGAACTCGATCGTCGAAGATCTGGTGATGCCGCCTCTCGGCGTCGTCCTCGGCCGCGTGGATTATTCCAACCTCTTCATTGTCCTACCCGGCCAAGAAGAGAAGATCGCCAACGCGGCAAAGCCCCTATCCACGGTTTCCGACTACAAAGGCGCCGGTGTCGCGACGTTTGCCTACGGTAACTTCATTAACAACGTCATTCAGTTCACCATTGTCGCCCTGGCGATCTTCTTCATGGTGCGGATGATCAATCGACTCAGGGCAAGATTTGGCGATCTGCCACCCGCGCCCAAACCGAAGCGCGAATGCCCCTTTTGCTTGAGCGAGATTCCGACCGCCGCGAGTCGCTGTGCTTTCTGTACGAGCGAGGTTACGGCAAGCGAGGCTTGACTAAGAGCGGGATTGTTATTACATTGTTCGAACAACAACTAGCCCCGATTTGAAGAGCGGACAGACGATTCCGTAGGGAGAACCAACATGGTTTTAGGCGCTTATACCTGGCTGGTCTTGCTGGCAATTTTGCAAGTTAAAAGATACGATCCGCGCCTCACACCGCCGGCACAAAAAAAAGGGCCGCAAGCAAATGCTTGCGGCCCCTGTCAACTTCGGAGTTAAGCGGTCGGGTTCGGAGTAATAGTGAAGCCCTGAGCGCTCAGTTCTTGGCCAATGTGCCGAAGCTTCTTCATTGCTCGAAGCTCGATTTGGCGTACTCGCTCGCGAGTGACGTTCAACTCGGCGCCAACTTCTTCCAAAGTTCGCGATCGTCCATCGTCCAAACCGAATCGAAGTCGAACCACATCTCGCTCCCGAGAGGTTAGCCGACCCAGGATGCCATCGATCTCCTCACGGCGAATTAGCGACCAGGTCACATCGCCAGGAGTGGGCATGTTCGTGCTCTGGACAAAGTCTCCGATGGAGGAGTTGTCCTTTTCGCCAACCGGAGTCTCAAGCGAGATCGGCTCCACGGCAACGCGCATCATTTCACGAACGCGGTCGACCGACAAGCCAACTTCTCGGCTGATTTCCTCTTCCGTTGCTTCGCGCTGAAGCTCCTGCTGAAGTCGGGAGGCCGTCTTGACAACCTTGTTGATCAACTCCGCAACGTAGACCGGAATCCGGATCGTCCGTCCCTGGTTGATAATTGCGCGAGCAATGGCTCGGCGAATCCACCAAGTCGCGTAAGTGGAGAAGCGGAAACCCTTGGACCAGTCAAACTTCTCAACCGCGCGGATAAGACCGAGGTTGCCCTCTTGAATCAGATCCGCAAGCGGAATGCCGCGGGCGTTATACTTCTTGGCAATGGATACGACCAATCGCAGGTTGCTCTCGATGAGGTGTCGCTTCGCCTCGATTCCTTCGGACTCAATGCGGCGAATGACCATCGGCGTCAGCTCGGTCGGGCGACCCATGTGTGCAAGCTCGCTTCGCTGAAGGAGGCGAAGTAGGTCGGCGCTCTTTCCTTTGTCGGCGAGTTCCTTAGCCATAACTCGGACGGCCAGGTGCACTTCTTGCTCAGGCGTCAGCAGCGAGGCGCGGCGAGTCTGCCGCATCCACATCTCAAGCTCTTCGGAATCATCCGGAACGCGCTGCTCTTCTTCGCCCTCTTCAACTTCCTCTTCGCCATCCGTAAGGGCCAACAGATCGTCTTCTGCTGGTTCGGCGTTCGGATCATCCAGGAGCGGGTTTGCGCTGGCTTCCGCGAAGGAATGTCGGCCGGGCGTGCGCACGGTGATTGCGCGTCCTCTTCGCGGTGGTGTTGCTAACCCATTTTCAACTGGCATAACTGCTATTCGTAACCTCCGAGTCCGTTCGCCGGACTCACATGTTGTTGGTCATCGTGTCCCATCTTTCACCGTTGAAGAACCGGGTTTCCCGAAACCTATTATTCAAAATAAAAGCCCGCTACACAAACCCACAGGGGTTTGCGTGCGAACCACAGTAACACAATGATCTTCCGATGTCAAGAATGACGCGATGCCGAGTGAATTCGGCGGAACTCGTAATTCCCGTTGCAGCAGGTTTTGTGCCAACTGTCTATTTAGACGTTGGTCCAGGCGCAATCTGTTGCAGCCTTCGCCAATGTCCTAATGCATTGTACGAAGCTTTTCGACAACTTTTCGTATTTCCTTTGTAAGGTCAGCCGCCGCCGCTTCCGTATTGTACTTCCCGAAACTGATTCGGATCGTTCCCCGTATCCATGGCAGGGTTTTGCCCAAGGCAGTCAAAACATGACTCGGTTCGGTCGATTTTGAACTGCATGCGGCCCCGCTGCTCACTGAAAAACCAGCGCGATCCAACTCGATCACAAGCGTTTCCCCCTCCACTCCGAGGAAGCTAACGCTTACGATATATGGGGACGCGGCAGATGCAGAGTTCAGTTGGACGTCACTCACATTTTCAAAGCCCTGTAGGACTAAAGCCCTTAGAATCTGCACATGCTGCAAGTTCGCTTCCAATTCTTCCTGTGCAATGAGAGCCGCCGCACCCATCCCCATAATGCCTGGGACGTTGAGCGTTCCGGCTCTCAACCCGTCCTCATGCTCCCCCCCAAAGTGAAGCGGTTCCAACGTTGGATCGGCAAGGTACAGCGCGCCGACGCCTTTCGGTCCGTAGAATTTGTGACCTGAGAAACTGGCGAAGGCCAACCCTTTGAGATTGACGGGCAATTTCCCTACTTGCTGCGTGATATCGGAATGTCGAAGCGCACCTGGAGAATCGGGAAACTCCAGGATTGCCCCAGTTTCGTTATTGACCGACATCACGCTGACAAGTTCTGCCCCAACTGGAGCCGGGTGGAGACGGTAGCCCTCATTGGCAAGCATCTGATTGCCAAAATGGATGGCTGTCTCACGGACCGAACTGTGCTCAAACGGGCTGATCACTGTTGTCGAGCCAGCGAACTTTGACAGAACCCAATTGTTGGCTTCCGTTGCTCCTGAGGTGAAAATGATCTGGGAAGGATCCTCGGCTCCAATAAGGGACGCAACCCTCTCTCGGGCCAGATCCACGGCCGCCTTCGCTCTTCGGCCTGGATCGTGAATGGAATTTGCATTTCCGAACCATTCCCCAAAGTAGGGAAGCATCTCGTCGATGACGCGAGCATCCACCGGAGTTGTGGCGGCATTGTCGAAGTACCGCTCAACCATTCAATTTGGACCTACAAGACTAGCCAGGAGATCGCATCCAAAGACCTCGTCATTCACTGCTTACACTCCGGCCGGAACTTTAGCTAGGGCTTCTTTCACCAAGCGCGGCACGTCGCTGGTGCGATCAGCGACCGGAGCACCCGCCGCAAGAAGTGCGTCGACCTTGGATTGTGCCGTGCCCTTGTTGCCCGAGACGATCGCGCCGGCGTGACCCATGCGCTTTCCGGGAGGAGCCGTGCGCCCCGAAATGAATCCGACAACCGGCTTGGACATGGTTTTGATGAATTCAGCCGCCGTTTCCTCATCCGAACCACCGATCTCGCCAATCATCACCACCGCGGTTGTCGCGGGGTCAGCTTCGAACATCTCAAGGGTTTCGATGAAGCGTGTGCCAGGAACAGGATCTCCGCCGATACCAACGCAAGTGGTTTGGCCAAGATCTGCTCGTGTGAGTTCCCAAACGATCTCGTAGGTTAAGGTGCCGCTCCGACTCACCATGCCGATTGGTCCCGGCTTGAAGATATGTCCGGGCATGATCCCCATCTTGCACTCTCCGGGAGTGATGATCCCCGCACAGTTGCCACCCAGAAGGCGAGATTTGCCGTTTGATCTCAGCCGATTGACGATTCGAACTGAATCTTGGACCGGTAAACCCTCGGTAATAAGGCTGATGAACGGCACGCCCGCGTCCTCACATTCCAGAACCGAATCCGCAGCAAATGGAGCAGGTACGAAAATCAATGCCGCATTTGCCCCGGTCTTCTGCACGGCGTCTTCGACCGTGTCGAATACTGGAACTCCAAGATGCTCCGTTCCGCCCTTTCCGGGCGTCACCCCCGCGACCACCTGCGTGCCGTATTCGATCATCTGCTGCGTGTGGAAGCCGCCTTCCCGGCCCGTCATACCGCACACGACAACTTTGGTGTTCTTATCAACAAGGATGGACATCGCAGGTCAGTTTACCGTGGCAGTTTCTCTGAAGGGAGGCTTCTAGAGATACAAATAGGTGCCCGGACTGTTGGAAACACTGGCGCGAAACTACACGATCCGTGGTACAGTATTGACGTGGCTGCAAGGCCAACCGTCTAATTTTCCGAGAGATCGGAGGAGCGGGGGAACCGTTCGTTAGGGGTGAATGAAGCTCCAAGGAGCTTCTAGGGTAACTCTTGGCCCGAACCCGACAGCTAACCCCGTAGGCGTAGCGAGAGTCGGGAAGGTCGTTTGTGGATTTCGGTCCGCAGGAAAAAATTCGGGCGAACAAAGATGTTCAGATGCCCAGCGTCTACTGACTTTAGTTTTGCGGTCATAGGCAGTGTGTGTTCGCATGCGCCGCGGGTTGGTCGCAACGGAGCGACTTTTCGCCCAAGGTAACGAGCGAATCGGCTGCTTGGTTAGTAGCACCTCCTGTTGAGCAGGGCCTTCTCGAAAGGGAAGGCCCATTTAATTTAACTTGCCGAGAATTGTTGAAGTGAAGGAAGGGTGAACTGTAACGAGCAAGTTCGCCGACCGTAAGACCTGCAGGTATAAATGAACCTCATGAGCAAGAATTCCCCCGGCGTCCGTTTTGCGGAATTAGACCGCGAAACCTCCGAAACACATATTCAGGTTGTGCTCGATCTGGACGGCGGGACTCGGCGTGACATCCTAACCGGGCTTGGATTCTTTGACCACATGTTGGAGCTTTTTGCATTCCACGGGCAGATCGACATTGGCCTAGGAGCAGAAGGTGATTTGGAAGTCGACGACCACCACACCGTGGAAGACACCGGGATCGTTCTCGGCAAAGCCATCAGAGAAGCCTTGGCTGGCGGCGATTCGATAAACCGGTATGGAAGCGCTTACATTCCGATGGATGAAGCCTTGGTGCTTACCGCAATGGATATTAGCGGTCGGGGTCAATTGCACTGGGATGTACCGTTCAAACGAGAACGGATTGGTGACCTCGCTACGGAAAACGTGCGGGAGTTCTTCCGCGCCCTCACCGCTCATGCAGGCATTACGCTTCACATCCGCAAGCTCGCAGGCGAAAACGATCACCATATTTGCGAGGCGATTTTTAAGGGATTCGGGCTGGCGTTGTACCAAGCGACGCGGGTTTCCGAGCGTCGAGCCAATTCGACCAAAGGCAAGCAAGATTGATTGTCATCCTAGATTACGGGATAAACAACATTCGTTCAGTTGAAAAGGCGGTCCAATTTCTCGGCTATGACTGCCGGGTCCAGTCAGATTTGGCCGGAGCATCGAAAGTGATCCTTCCCGGAGTTGGGGCATTTGGGAAAGCAATGGAAAGACTGGCGCCGATTCGCAGCGACTTGCGATCCTTGGCCGCTGACGGCGTGCCGCTTCTTGGAATCTGCTTAGGCCAGCAACTCTTGTTCGAATCGAGTGAGGAGTTTGGTAGCCATGAGGGTCTGGGAATCGTTCCGGGCTGGGTTCGTTATCTTCCCAAAGTTGAGGGCCTAAAGATTCCGCACATGGGTTGGAGCACGATCGATTTCAAACCTGGACAGCCGCTAGGGGCGGGAATTTCGGAGTCAGACAGAGTGTTCTTTGTACATTCCCTGTACACCGAGTGCGCAGATCCCGCCGACATTGCCGCAACGACGGAATATGGCATCAAGTTTCCGTCCGCGATTGCCCGAAAGAACGTGTGGGGCACCCAGTTCCATCCAGAAAAAAGCGGTCAAGTCGGACTCAATATCTTGAGGAACTTCTTGGAATGCTGATCCTTCCCGCAATCGACCTGCTAGGCGGCAAATGCGTTCGGCTTCGTCAGGGTGACTTCGCTAAAGAAAAAGTCTATTCCGATGATCCCGTTGCAGTTGCCGCTTCTCTAGCGGATCAGGGCGCGCAATGGATCCACGTGGTCGACCTGGATGGCGCCAAAGCGGGACGATCGCAGAATTTGAGCGTCGTCCAGGGAATGACGGAGACCAAAGCACATTCCGCCAAGATCCAACTTGGAGGTGGCTTGAGTTCAGCAGAAGCCATCGAAGAGGCGTTCGAAGCTGGTGTAACGCGAGTTATCTTGGGCTCTGCCCTAACCAAGTCACGTAAATTCGCCAAGCAGTGTTTCGAGCTCGGAGAGAACGTCATTGCCGGGATCGACACCAAGAACAGCATGGTGGTAGTCCACGGCTGGCAGGAATCCTTGGAGCTGGATGGCATCGAGTTTGCAAAATCCCTCTGTGACCTCGGATGTCGACGGATCATTTGGACGGACATCGCCACCGACGGCATGTTGCAGGGTCCAAATCTTAAGGGCTTGGAAGCCCTAGTTAAAGCCGTCCAAGTACCAGTCATTGCCAGTGGAGGCGTATCGTCGCTTGCAGACCTCACGGCGATTGCCAGCACTGGCGCCGAAGGCGCGATTGTCGGAAAAGCTTTGTACGAAGGGCGTTTTGCTCTGTCCGAAGCAATTGCTGCGGTTCGTTAGGTCTATCGACCGCGCACCATCCGAAACCGCCTTATAATGCAGCGAACCATGTTTTTCGCCGCCATAGAAGACGTTGCGCCGTTTGTGATTCCGATCGTCATGTTCATGATTCCAATCGTGGCGATCCTTACACATCATCAACGCAAGATGGCCGAACTGCTCCACGGAAACCGACAAAGCGCGAATCTATCCAACGCGGAAGTCGAGGGATTGCGGCGAGAAGTTCAGGAGATCAAGCAGATCCTGCACGAGCAAACCATCGCGATCGACTCCCTGAAACAGTCGGCGCTCACGCAGGGAAGCGAACAGCTTCATGTCCGATAGCCAGAGTCAAACGTTTTATGCTAGAAGGGAACCGCTGAAACCAAACGGCGGTCGAAATGCAAAAGGTAACGCAGGAGTAGGCGCGAATCGAGGGGGAACGGTGGATATGGCACCCCAGCAAAGAAACTTGGTCGGATCACTAGATTCGGCGGTGAAATAGGTCCAAAAAGACCTACGCTTTATCTTGACTTCAGGGCCTCGCGAAGGTACCATGATTGTTCGCGCAAAATTCCCCGGAGGCCTGAGTGAGAACAATTCAGCCATCCTCGAAGCGAATCGGCCGGTTCCTCGAGGTACCTAATCTTATTGAACTTCAGCTTAACAGTTATAAATGGTTTCTAGAAGAAGGACTACCAGAACTATTCCAAACGTTCTCTCCTATTTGGGACTTTACCCAGACAAACTACATTGAACTCGTCAGCTTTACGCTAGGCGAACCGAAATATTCCATCCAAGAGTGCCGCGATCGCGACATGACGTTCGAGGCACCGATCAAGGCGATCGTTCGCTTTGGCGGTCGTGATCGAGAAGTGATCGAGTCGGAGGTTTACCTCGGCGATCTTCCGCTGATGACCGACAAAGGCACGTTCATTATCAATGGACGTGAGCGAGTTATCGTCAGCCAGCTCAGCCGTTCCCCGGGTCTCTACTTTGAAGAGGGTGTCGACAGTGCGATGCAGGTCATCGTATCTGCCCGCATCATCCCGAACGAGGGTCCCTGGCTTGAAGTCGAGTCGGATGCGAACTTTGTCGTCCGAACGCAGATCAGCCAGACCAAGAAGCTTCCTTTAACGCAGCTTATCAAGGCCCTTTACGGTTTCGAAAAGGGACGTGGCCGATCGCACATCGTTCTCGAAAAGTGCGCAGGCAAGCGCGTAGTGGAGCCGGTTATCGATACCGACACCGGTGAAGTTCTCGTAGAAGCTGGCAAGATCTTGGACCAGGCGGCCATCGACGCTCTTCCCGAAGAAGTCCGATCCCGAACGGCATTTGTCGAGACCCCTCTGGGCACCAATGAAGAGATTTTGAAACTCTTCGTCGAGCAGGTCACGCTGGAGAATCCGGACTTCGAAATGCTGACCGGCAAGCGCGTCCTTGAAGATCTCAAGGACGAGAAAGGCGATCTGATCATCCGAGCAGGCGAGAAAATTGAGCGCGAAACCGCCAAGAAAATCGAATCACTTGGGCTGGAGAGTCTGCGAGTCGAAGACACCCTCAGCTTGGTTGAAGCCACCCTGGAGCAAGACCCCACGACCAACACTCGAGAAGCGCTACTGGATATCTACAAGCGACTTCGACCGGGTGAGGCTGCCAACGAAGAGGCGGCACGTCAACTCGTGTACGGGCTTTTCTTCGATGTAAAGCGATACGACCTTGGCAAGGTTGGCCGACGCTTCTTAAACCAGAAGCTCGGCATCCATGTGCCGCTCGACGTCCGCAGCCTCACGGCAGAAGACCTCGTTCAGCTTCTCAAGGCGATGAAGCCATACGTTCAGCGCGAAGCTGAGCGAGACGACATCGATGACCTTAAAAACAAGCGCGTTCGAAGCGTCGGCGAACTGCTGCAAAGCCAGCTCCGACTCGGTTTTGTTCGCATGGAGAAGGTCGCTCGAGAACGCATGACCTCGACGGATCAGGAGAACTTGCTCCCCGGCATTATCCTCTCCGTGAAGCCGGTCAGTGCGTCCATTAAGAGCTTCTTCAGCAGCAACCAGCTTTCGACCTTCATGGATCAGACGAACCCGCTGTCGGAAATCACCAACAAGCGGCGTCTGTCCTCGCTCGGCCCGGGTGGTCTTCAGCGAACGAGCGCGAAGTTGGAAGTTCGAGACGTTCACCGATCTCACTACGGCCGCATCTGCCCGATCGAGACGCCAGAAGGTCCGAACATCGGTCTTATCAGCCAGCTGACTTCCCATGCCCGAGTGGATGAATTTGGATTCATCATGACCCCTTACCGACAGGTTAAGGACGGCGTGGTTACTGACGACATCATCTACATGACGGCTCAGGAAGAGACTGGCCAGATGGTTGCCCCCGCAGACGTCGAAACGGACGAGAACGGGCTTATCGTCTCCGAGCGTGTGCAGTGCCGGTCCGCTGGCGCCGACGTAGGTGGTGCGAGCTATCCGATCGTTCGACGCGACCAAGTCCAGCTGATGGACGTTTCGCCAGTTCAGATCATTTCGGTTGCCACGGCGCTCATCCCGTTCCTTGAGAACGACGACGCGAACCGTGCGCTCATGGGTGCGAATATGCAACGCCAGGCTGTTCCGACCTTGCGGTCAGAGCGACCACTGGTTGGTACCGGCTATGAGCGGGTCGCCGCAGTTGACTCCGGTGCAGCCGTGGTTGCCTATCGCGATGGCGTCGTCGAGTATGTGACGGCACTCGAAATTCGAGTGAAGACGGATGAAGGCGAGGTGGATCGGTATGAGCTTCAGCATCTCGTGCAGAGCAATAAGTCGACCTGCTTCACGCAGCGACCGATCGTCTTCCCGGGTCAGCGTGTCCTGAAGGGCGATCCGCTCGCAGACGGCGCATGCTGTGACCGAGCCGAACTTGCCTTGGGCAAGAACGTGCTTGTGGCCTTCATGCCCTGGAACGGTTACAATTACGAAGACGCGATCCTAATTTCCGAGAGAATGGTGAAGGACGACGTCTATTCGTCGATCCACATCGAGCGCCATGAGACTGAAGCTGTCGATACCAAGCTTGGGCCAGAAGAAATCACCCGCGACATTCCAAACGTCGGTGAGGATGCGCTCAAGGATTTGGATGAGAACGGCATTATCCGCATCGGCGCAGAAGTGCGACCAGAAGACATCCTTGTCGGAAAAGTAGCGCCGAAGGGTCAAGTCGAAATGACCGCGGAAGAGCGATTGATCATCGCCATCTTCGGAAAGAAGGCGGAAGAAACTCGCGACGTATCCCTTCGCTTGCCACACGGTGAGAAGGGCACGGTTGTCGACGTTAAGGTCTTCAGCCGGTACAAGTACCTCAGCCCGAGCATCAACTACGTTTACAAGGAATCCAAGAAGCGAGAGCGACTCGTTTGTGACCGCACGGATGAGCCCCTTCTTCAGATTCCGGGAGACGAGCTGCCCGCCGGCACGAACATGACAGTCCAGGTTTACGTTGCCCAAAAGCGAAAGCTGATGGTCGGCGACAAGATGGCTGGCCGCCACGGCAACAAGGGAGTTATCTCCAAGGTTCTGCCCGTGGAAGATATGCCGTACCTGAACGACGGCACTCCGGTCGACATCGTATTGAACCCGCTTGGTGTTCCTAGCCGAATGAACATCGGCCAGATCATGGAAACCCACCTTGGTTACGTGGGCCGACACCTCGGCGTCGAGTACAAGTGCCCGGCGTTTGAAGGTGCGACCGAGACGGAAGTTCTTTCGGAAATGGATCGGCTTGCCGAGCATATGCGAAGACAGTGCCTGGTCGGTTATGTCAACGGTGAGCTTTTGCTCAACGTTCGATTCCGACGATCCGATTCACTGGAGACTTCGTTCGAGAAAGTGGAAGCCAGGTTGCGCGAACTTGGTGAACATGGTCTTGAGCGAGTTGCCCGAATCGTGGCAGCCGAACCCGTCATGACCACCGGCGAGATGATGGACGTCGATGTCGACGTTTGGATTCCGGAGGATGTCGAGCAGTTGGCATCTGAAAAGCCTTATAAGGCGAAGGATGGAGTCTACAAGGCGATCATCGAGAAGATTAGTCAGAACATTCACCAACGAGCTGGCATCGATCCCCGATCCTGTAAGTCGATCGTTCGAGACGGCTTAACCGGCGACGTGGTCCCGAACCCGCTGACAGTAGGCATGATCTACATGCTCAAGCTCGAGCACTTGGCGGACGAGAAGATCCACGCTCGATCGATTGGCCCGTACTCTCTTGTTACCCAGCAGCCGTTGGGTGGTAAGGCGCAGTTTGGTGGACAGCGTTTCGGTGAAATGGAAGTGTGGGCGCTCGAGGCTTATGGTGCGTCGAATATCCTGCAGGAATTGCTTACGCTTAAATCAGATGATATCATCGGCCGTGCGAAGACTTACGAGTCTATCGTTAAGGGAGATAATATTCCGAGAGCCGGCATTCCTGAAT
>JAFAFM010000252.1 GCA_023423495.1 Armatimonadota bacterium | reverse complement strand
GTTAGGCGACATTATCTACTTCCTCGACGACATCGAATTTGTCGCTCAGGCAGAATCGACGCCCGCGATCGCCTCCAACAGCGACACATTCAAGCAGGCGGCCACGATGGCTTTGACCGAACTTGCGAAGCAGCCGGACGATGTGTTGTTGGCCGGGCTTGTCTCTCACTCTGGGGCATATCCATCAACGGATGAAACGCAGTTAATCGAACTCACCCGTCACGTCAATTCCCGCATCGCGGGTGAGGCTACGAAGCGCCTGGCCGAGCTCGGAACCGCTACGGCTAAGGCGGAGGTGCTTCGCCTGGTCACTTCCAGCCCCTACGAGTACGTGCGTCAATTGGCGGCGATCGAAATTGGCCGATTTGGCGATCCTCAGATGGCCGGCATCCTAAGCCGACT
Organism: Armatimonadota bacterium; assembly: GCA_023423495.1. Lineage (GTDB taxonomy): Bacteria > Armatimonadota > Fimbriimonadia > Fimbriimonadales > Fimbriimonadaceae > 55-13. The sequence goes on along the minus strand of JAFAFM010000252.1, from coordinate 2,474 downwards.
GTTTGCATCTCGGTCCTGGCAGACGCGCCTCGCCGGGGCACAGGCGGTCACCATGTTGCCCGGCGACGAGGCATCCGTGATCTCGATGACGTTCTTGCAGGAACTGGACCCGCAGGTTCGACTGGCCGTTACCCGGGTGGCAAATATTAAGAATGCAGTTGTCCTCAAGCGACTCCTCTGGTCGACAGTCAACGACCCGAGCGATGCGGTCCGCGCTGAGAGTGCATGGCGGCTTATGCAATCTGGCCAGCCGAAAGAAGTGAGCGAGGGCTACAAAGCCGTTCGAGACGAGTCGGTTGCTGTTCGCTTGGACCTTCTCCAGCGAATGGAGAAGAATCCGGCGGAAGCACACCGGGGAGCTTTGAGGCTTGCGGTGACGGATTTGTCTCCAAGAGTGCGCGCCGCCGCACTCCGGGCCCTAATGACCCAGCCGGGAACGGTGAGTTTGGAGGAAGTGTCTAACACCTTTGAGGACAAGTTTCCCGTGGTGCAGCTTGCCCTCTTGGATTTGGCACGGGCAAAGAGCTTGACCCTGCCTTCCAATGCGATTGAAACGATGAAATCCAGTATCGATCCCCGAGTTGTGGAAAGAGTTAGAGGGATGGTTCGGTGAAGCTAATTTTTGGGTCGGATCATGCCGGTTATGAACTGCGGGGTCAGATTGCGGACTGGGCTCGCACCAAAGGCTATCACGTTACAGAAACCGGAGCTGAGTCGGAAGAGTCTTTCGATTACCCGTTGGCCGCCGATGCGGTTGCCTGTGAACTAAAGAGCGGGCTTTACGATTTCGGCATCCTGATTTGCGGGACGGGAATAGGAGTTTCTATCCGCGCGAACCGCTATAGTCACGTCAGAGCCGCGGATTGCACTTCTGAAGAGATGGCCAATTTGGCCCGCCAGCACAACCATGCAAACGTTTTATGTCTGGGTAGCCGTATCTTGAGCAAGGACAAAGCCATATCCATTCTGTCCGCTTTCCTTGAGACCGGCAAAGACGAAGCAGAGCGGCACGCCCGTCGTGTCAATCTCCTAGATGCCCCATTGAGCTGCTAATGAAACAAACCCTGAAGAGCCTTGGCGCAACGGCGATTGTCCTTTCCTCCGCGGGAGCGATCCTCGTGGGCGCGGTCATGCGCGACCGTGTTGACGTGGGTGGAGCTAACGACACCATGCTCGTCTCCGGCCTTATTGCATCCCGAGACAAGAGCGAAGTGCCCGAGGGTGACTACTTTTACGAAATCACCAACCTTTTGAAGCAGCGATACGTTGAGCGAGTCGACGACGAGCAGAAATTGGCGCTCGGCGCGATTCGGGGCATGGTCTCCAGCCTCGGCGATCCAGACTCGGTCTACATGGAGAAAGCGGTATTCCAAGCCCACCAAGCCATGCGATCGGGCGAATTTGAGGGCATTGGTGCCCAACTAGAGCTGGTGTACACCGAACCTCGCAAGAAGGAGGAGCGGATCCCAGGCCAACCATTGGCGCCCGAAGAAGCGCTCGTCAGTGGTATCCGAATTCCCAAATTAACAGTGGTCTCCATCGTGCCCGGCGGTCCCGCTGACAAGGCTGGGGTACAGGTCGGAGACTATGTGGAATACGTTGATGACCACTGGGTACCGAACGCGGAGACGATTGCATCTTTTCGCAAGCTCCAGCAGGATTTCGCGAATGGCAAAGTGGAATGGGAAGAAATATCTCGTGTCCGGCAAGAGCTGACCAAGCGAACGAAGAAGACCGTTCTTCCTCTCAAAGCCAGAGAAAAATTGATCGTTGGTAAGGAAGGTACTGTGCGAGTGACATGGCGCCGTGGCAGCCAGTCACTAAACACAAATATTACGATGGGCACATCGAGGCTGCCTGGCTTCAGCGATGTAGATGGAGTGATCCAGATGAGATTCGCCCCCGGAGCGGCAGATGCACTTCGCGATGCGATTGGTGACAAGGATCAGGTGGTTATTGATCTGCGCAATAACGCAAACGGTCTGGCCAATCCCATGCTCGCCTGTCTGGAGGTGCTGTTGCCCAAGGGCAAGCACGGAGAACTGAAGATTGGCGAACGGACCGTGCCGATTGAAGTTAAAAACGGAACGGATAAACCGCGCCAGATCACGCTTTTGGTGGACAAGAGCACTCGGGGCGCCGCGGAAGTTTTTGCGGACGTTTTGACCAAAGCGGGAGTTGCCAAGGCAACCGGCGGAGAAACCGCCGGCCATCCTATTTTGGTCGAAGATTACGAATTGCCTGATGGAAGTGGATATTCCTTGGCAGTTGCTGCATATCTGGAGGGTAGTAAGTGAAGCTACTTAAATTCCTCGGATTGGTTGGCATTCTTGCCTTCCTTTGGGCTTTTGGCTTCTTCTGGCGCGACATTCAGCAGGGCCAGTTGCCGAGTCCTCGTGCCCTTGCGATGGTTGCCGGGTCGCGTGGAGCTTCGAACCTGAGCCCCGAACAGCTCTTCAAGCAGACCTATAACC
>JAFAFM010000108.1 GCA_023423495.1 Armatimonadota bacterium | reverse complement strand
CACATGTCCCGAGTTTCGGATGCGGCTTCAGCTTGTCGATGGCAGATAAATAGTCAGCTGGAAGGCGAGGCGATGCTCCATTCCGAAGCAGGCCAAACTCATCGAGAATAAGAATTGATACGACAACGTTGGAAGGCTCGCTGACCGCTTCGCCAACTGACGTTAGATAGCCAAGAATTTCTTCGCGAGAGGTTCCCTGTTCAAGCATCTGCTCAACACGATCCTCAGTGCGTAGAATAAAGTCCCTTACACTTTCGACATTGCTCATTTTAGTTTGTTTGAGCAATCCATTTATTAATGGAGCCGGCGACAGGATTCGAACCCGCGACCCGCTGTTTACAAAACAGCCGCTCTACCACTGAGCTACACCGGCAAATACTCTGCCATTTTGACGCAAAGCGTCCCGTCCCCGACTTACGTTTAGGACTTCTTTCTGCTCTTGCGGACTCGCGTCTTGACGAGCTTCGGACTCCCGTCGGCTGAATAACCGAGCTTAAAGCCTGATGGCAAGTTGGCAAGCGCGGCGGCGAGTTCAGCGGGCATTTCAACTGCCTCTCGCTTCCTGCGGGTCCGGCGTCTGCGTGGGGTAAGGGCGGTTAGGGCTTCGCCGGCATCGGCTCCACCAGCCAAAGGAACAAGCTCCTTGTTCTCTACTTTATAAAGCTCAGACGAAGCAGAGAAAGAAAGGAAAACATACTCGCCATTGCTAAGCATGCGTGCCTCCACCGGCACGTTGTACTTCTTCACACCAATTTTGATAGAAAGGATGCCGGACTTGGGCATTGCCTTAAACTTTAAGGAATTCTTTACGCTTTGGACGGTTCTCATCTCAGTTTCCGTTGACGATCAATATTACAAGATTGTTTGATCGGTGTGCAAGAAAAGATTCGCTATTCAACAGAAATATTGTCAATCAACCTTGTCGATCCCAATTTGCCTGCGAAAATCAGACTGGATTCGAACTGCAGGCGGGACAATGGTGATAGCGAGTTATTGTCCACGTATGCCAAGTATTCCAGTTGAATCTTGGAACCCTTCAGGATTTCCTCTCCCTCGCGCAAAGCACCTTCCGGGCTAGTCCCCGCCAACATTGCGTCCCGAGTTTTCTGTAAAACCGTGTAAATGATCGGAGCTCGCTGCCTCTCTTCCGGACTGAGATATCTATTGCGAGACGACATCGCAAGCCCATCGACTTCCCGGACTGTCGGCTGCAGCCGAATCTCCAGATTCATATTTAAATCGCTCGCCATTCTGCGAACCACCACACATTGTTGCAGGTCTTTTCGGCCGAAGTACGCAATCTTGGGACGAACAAGATTAAAGAGCTTGGCAACGACGGTTGCCACACCGTCGAAGTGTCCGGGTCTACGCGCACCTTCCCAAAGATTTGTAACTTCGGGCACGGAAATCATCGTGCTCGGAAGATTCGGATACATCAACTCCACGGCTGGGGCGAAGATGATATCGGCCCCGGCCGATTCTGCGAGTTGGGCATCTTCGTTCAGGTTCCGGGGATATTTGGCGAAATCTTCATTCGGCCCAAACTGGAGGGGATTGACGAAGATTGAAACGACTACTTGGCTGGAGGACTCTTTAGCGGCTCGAATAAGCGATAAATGTCCTTCGTGCAAGGCGCCCATGGTCGGCACGAAGGCTCGATCCGACACCCATTCAGAATCTAGCTCTTGGGTCGTTTCATAGACCTTCAAAAACTATGCTCCTCGGTTGGGAATTTGGCATCACGGACTTCCGATACATACTCGGAAAAAGCAGTCGCAAAGAGACTTTCACCATCGGCATAGCGCTTTACATGGCGAAAAGTCTCCCTTGCCAAACCCAAAATGTCATGCATCACCTGGATCTGTCCGTCGGTATGTGGTCCGCCGCCTATGCCGATAGTCGGGATTTCGAGCTTTTCACTTATGTCTTTGGAGAGTTCCCTCGGCATTAGTTCTAAAACAATGGCGTAGGCGCCGGCAGCTTCGATGGATAGCGATTTCGCGACTTCTGCCGATCCTGCTTCTCCCCGACCCTGGACTTTGAATCCCCCAAAGTTGTTTACGGATTGGGGGGTCATGCCAATGTGGCCCATAACGGGAATTCCGGCTTTTACAATGGCCGCTATGGCTTCTGGATAGTCACCTTCGAGCTTTACAGATTCCGCCCCCGCCTTCATCAGCAAAACGGCGTTATCAACCGCTTGAGAAACGGAGGAGTTATAACTTCCAAATGGCATATCGGCCACTAAAAGCGCACGGCTTACCCCTCGCCTTACTGCCCGTACATGGTGCAGCATCTCCTCCATCGTGACGGGCACGGTTGTTGGATATCCCAGAACGACGTTTCCGAGAGAGTCACCGACCAAAATGATGTCGGCACCAGCTTCGTCTGCCAGGCGACCGAAATACACGTCGTAGGCGGTTAGGCATACAACCTTCTGCCCGTTCGCTTTCATGGCGCGCACTTTCGGCGCGTTTACTTTGTCGCCCATCGTGGGAGAGTCTACCGTTCGGAGCTGAGTAAGGCTTGGACTTCTGCCGCGTGTCCTTCTGGCTTGACCTTACGCCAAATTTTTCGAACAATAGCGTTCTCATCCAGCAGGTAGGTGGTCCTTTCCACGCCCATATACTTCTTGCCGTAAAGCGATTTCTCCACCCAGATTCCGAGTGCATCCGCTAGCTGGTGATTTTCATCGGTAAGCAATGTGAAGTTTAAGTTGTACTTGCTTATGAACTTCTGATGGGACTTGGAATCGTCAGGACTGATGCCAATAACGCGCGCTCCGTGAAGGCTTGGGAGTGCATCCCGAAACTCACAGGCTTCCTTCGTGCACCCGCTCGTATCGTCCTTTGGGTAGAAGTAAATGACCGTTTTGCTACTCTTCAGGTTTTCATTCGTAACCGGAGAACCGTTGGAATCGATTAACTTAAATGGCGGAAACGGCATATTTTCTTCAATCATTTTTTCTTCTCATTCGGTTACGTGAACGCTATCCATTAGCATGGCTTGCATCAAGTCCACTCGCAGCACCACCCCGATCAACTTTTCGAACTCCACAATTGGCAAGAGGGTCAATCCCGAGTTCAACATCAAGTGAAACGCCTCTCCAATGTCGGTGTCCGGATGACAAGTTGTGGGGTCTTTGGATCCGTGCACATAAGCCGGGTCCGCGGCGATACTCACCAGGTTTTCTCGGGTCGACACCACCCGGCATAAATCTCCTTCGGTAATAACGGCAACAGGCTTGTCATCGCCGTCGACCGCAACCAGGGCCGGAAACTGATAGATGTCCATCTTATCGACGGCGTCACGAACGGTGCTTTCGCGCGAGAGGGTAGGAATGTGTGCGTGAAGCACCTCTCGCAAAGTCATGCCCTGTAGTTTATCTATAATCGAGTCTGAATGCAGGCACAGGTGGGATTAATCGGGGGAACTGGCGTGGGGAGTCTGCTAGCCGGACTTCCGGGCCGTTCGGTCTTTGTTCCGACGGAATACGGCGTGGTTCGCGGACGACTGGTAGACATGGCCTCCAGGTCGGTATTCGTTCTCAGCCGCCACTCCGCCGGCCACTCGGTACCTCCTCACCTTGTCAATTATCGCGGTATGGCGACCGCGCTTAAGTCCTTGGGAGTCAGCCACTGCTTTGCCACTGCCGCCGTAGGATCGCTTAAGCCTGACCTCGAGATCGGCTCCTTCCTCGTTTGCTCGGACTTTATCGACTTTACCAACCGTAACCTCACCCTCTACGATCGTGGCGTCGTCCACACTCCTTTTCCAGTCGCCTTCGGCGCTTCTTCTCGGGCAGCGCTGCTAGAAGGAGCAAAGTCTGCTAACGCATCTGTCAAAGATGGTGGCGTTTACATTGGACTTAACGGCCCTCGATTTGAAACGCCTCAAGAAATCCAACTCCTTGCCCAGTTTGGCGATGTTGTCGGGATGACTGCCGCAAGCGAAGCGATTGTGATGAAGGAAGCCGGGGTCGAATATGGCTTGATGGCGATCGTGACCAATATGGGAGAGGGCATCGGCGGAGCGGTGGAGCACGAACTGGTTGGCAAGGAAATGAAGCAGAAAGGACCGGAAGCGCTTGCGATTATCGAGAAAGCCATTGGAGTTCTGAGCTAGCCGATGCAAAGCCGAACGTTTGCCCTTCACCTGGCGATGACACCCGGGCTGGGTGGCAAGTCTGTGACCAGGATTTTGACTAGGAACAACTTGCTTGGACGGTCGCCGGAAGAATTTCTTACGCTGTCTCCCGAGACATTTCGGGAAGAGTACAAGCTTCCGGCTAAAGCTGCATACAATCTCACAAATCGCCGACTAGAAACGACCGCGGAAATAGAGCAAAGGCTGTCCGCCTTGGGGGTCACCCTGGTGACGGCAGCCGACGCCCATTATCCGGCCAGAGTTGAGCAAATGGATCCGGACCCACCCGGCGTCTTGTTCATGTTTGGTAATACAAAACTGCTCGAATCCGCCACATTCTGCGTCCTGTCGAGCCGTAATGCCTTCCCCGCCGAGCTCAACCAAATTGAGACGCTAACGGAGTCGGGCGTTTTGGAAGGTGGGATTCTGGTGACTGGCCACGACACACCGGAATACCAACGGTCGGCGGTCGTCCCCCTGCGGTGGGGCTCACCTCGGATCCTGTGCTTAGATCGAGGCATGTTCAACGTTTTAGGTGAAAGCCTGCGTGACGAGGCCTTTCGGGCGGCCAGGCTTTGGCGATACGAATTCGACCCCCAAACCGATCTGGTCGTATCACCATTCCGACCCGAGGCCGAGTTTATTGGCATCAACAACAAAATCCGGGACCGGCTGGTCGCCAGCCTGTCCATGACGCTGCAGTTTGTGAAGATCTCGGAAGGTGGAAATATGGAGCGGCTCATCAAATTGGCGCTACGTGCGGGGCGCAAAGTTGCCGTATCTGATCGAATCATCGGATACCGCCAATATGTCGAACTCGGTGCCGAGCTGATTTCCTCATCCGAATGACGGCGGAGATGCCATAATAACGGGTAGCGCAGAGCGATGTCCGAGTGGTCTAAGGAGCGGGCCTGGAAAGCTCGTACTCGTGATGAACGGGTCGTGGGTTCGCATCCCACTCGCTCTGCCACCG
>JAFAFM010000217.1 GCA_023423495.1 Armatimonadota bacterium | reverse complement strand
CCTCTGCGCCTACTGGGACGCGTCGAAGATAGGTCTTCGCAGAGCCTTCGACACCCATCCGGTTGAAGGTATCACGAGTGAGGAGATGGTTCGTCATTGGGCAGCGGCTTTCCGCGATTTCGCCCCTACACTGAAGCAGTCGGGATGGTATCAGGGCTACCTGGTCAGTGGGGCTCCGACAAGGTTGGAGCAGATGAAGCGAACGCTGATGCGCGTGGGGATCGATGCACCCAACCACGCCGCAGACCTCAGTGAATCTTACATGCGCTCGAGGGACGAGGCCCTTGCCCTTTTTCCCGACGCAATCCAAGTTCTCGACTACTTACACGCTAAATATCCAATGGGGTTGATCACAAATGGACCCGCGGATATTCAACGACAAGAGGTCGTAACGCTGAATCTTGAGCGCTATTTCAAGCAAATTTTCATTGAAGGCGAGGTCGGAGAAGGCAAGCCCCTCCTCACCGTTTTCCGTCGTGCCCAGGAAGCCGTCGGATTACAGCCACATGAAATAGTCTTTGTGGGAAATAGTTACGATCACGACATGGCGCCCGCCATCGCGGCCGGATGGCGCACCGTCTGGATTAAGCGCGATAGTGATGTCCCGCCCAGTGCGGATTTGGATAAAGAACCCACACCAAAAGAAAAACCTGCGGGTGCTCCGGACCCGGATGCGATTATCGATAACCTGGCAATTCTCTCGGAATGGTTGTAAGGAATTTTTACCCGTTCATTTGCTAGGTTTTCGTGAAATTTTTTGTCAGCAAGTAGCAAATCCCAACGCATCTGAACAAAATCCGAAAAGCTTTGGAACGTGATTCCAGAGCGTAGGAGGGTTCTTTGAAACTGCATTCCATTCGATCTATCGCATTGGCAACATTCGTTTTTGCTGCTGTAAGTGCGAACGCCCAAATCATTTTCAGCAATAATCCCGATCCGGGTGATTTCTTCACCAGCCCGTCGACATCGGGAGCTACGCAAGCGATCGGTGCAACAGGTTGGTTCTACAACAACGTCCGTAATAACGCCGTTGTCGGTATCAACACCAATAATCCGCGCTCCGGTAATGGCTCGGTGTACTTCAGCGGAACCCAAACAGGTGCTTTCAGCCATAAGGCAGACATCGAGTACTTCCAGTTCGCAAGTCCGGGAAATCCAACTTCGGGCCTTGCCGCCATGGGCACGCTGGGCGCCTTGAACTCCCTTAGTTACGATTGGTACCGGGATAGCTCGAGCACTGCCGACAGCCACCTGCATCCGTCGCTGAGACTTTACATCGATGCCGATGGCAACATGGGCACCACGACGGACCGGGGTTATCTGATCTTTGAAGGCATATACAACGGCCAAGCGGCCGCGCCTACCGATGCCTGGCAGACGAGCGATATTTTCAATTGGAACGGTGCCGGTCAGAGCGCGAACATGTGGTTGCGCCAATTCTCACCCGGTCAAACCAATGAAGTGTACGACCGAAGCATTCAGGATTGGATCGCTGGACAGAGCACTGCTGGTTTCTTGCAATTGAGCGGTCAGAGTGCAATCTACGGACTGAGCGCCGGCATCGGCTCGGGCTGGGGACCCTTCGAGGGCGCCGTCGACAACATCTCCATTGGATTTACCGGGGGAACGTTCAACACCTACAACTTCGAAGCTGCACCGGTGCCTGAGCCTGGCACGATGGCAGTACTTGGTCTAGGTGCGCTTGCGATGATTCGAAAGCGTCGCAAGTCCTCGTAACTTCGTCAACTTCTCAACGCGAGGGCGGCATTGCCGCCCTTTTTCTTTTGGGCAGTCCTAGGCCCCAGAAACCTTAATCCAGGCTAGAACGTTCAAATGGTTGTCATCGGAAGAAACCGCCGATGGACGAGACGCAAATCCTCTAACCCGGCCCGCCCTCCCCAAGGCGGGCTTTTAACTTTCTGGGATACTTGAATCGTGAAGATTGCCTGCGTTCAAACCGATCTCGAATTCTGCAATCCGAATCACAACGCCGAGCGAGCCGTCGAAAAGCTTCGTGAATTGAACGGTATGGGCGTCCACCTCGCCGTCTTTCCCGAGGCATATCTAACGGGATACTGTGTCCGGAGCCAAGATGAGGCCGCCAAAGTAGCCATCCCAATTACAGATCCATCCTTGGCCATCCTTCAACATGCTTGCGACGAGCTGGACATGCTGGCCGTTCTCGGATTTGCCGAGCGAGGTGTGGAGGGCCAGTTATTCAATGCGGCCGTCCTCTTTGAGCCCCAGCAAAGGCCTCGCTTTTACCGCAAAACCCACCTTCCCTATTTGGGCTATGACCGATTCGCCGAAGTCGGCCGAAGCTTGGAAGTGTTTGAGACGCGTATCGGTAGGTTGGGCATCCTCATCTGCTACGACATGCGTCCGCCCGAGGCCACCCGAACGCTCGCTTTGAAGGGGGCGGATCTGATTGTGCTGCCGACGAATTGGCCAATCGGAGCCGAAACCTCGGCGAACCATATTTGCATCGCCCGAGCCGCAGAGAACAAAGTTTTCTATGCGACTTGCAACAGGGTTGGAGAGGAAAATGGGACAACTTTCATTGGGCAAAGCAAGATCATCGCTCCCAATGGCGTCCTGCTTCAAGCCGCCTCGGACAAACCAGTCGACTTAGTCGCCGAAATCGATCTCTCCGAGGCGCGTGACAAAAGAACGGTTTTGATTCCCGGTGAATACGAATTAGACATCTTCGGATCACGCCGACCAGAGCTGTACAGCGAGATAACTGAGCCTAATCGGCAATAATGGTCACAGAACTTATCTGCGGCGTTAGCCGTCCGAGTTGAGTACGGCATGCAAAACCTATCCCCTCGTTCCAAGGGCGACAATCGCCCAATGTTTGTCCTGCTTGTACTTCTCGCGTTGTTCGTGGTGATGATCGGCTGCGGAGGCGGAGGAGGCGGTGGTGGCGGAACAACCAACACGACGAACGCCACAACCAACGCAACCACTAACGCGACTACAAACGCGACCACCAACGCGACGACAAATGCTACCACCACCAGCGAGACGACTGGTAGCACCGGCAGCACCCTCCCAGCAAACCGAGTCTTCTTCATGGATGCGGCCTCTGACGTGAAGCACATCGCGCCTGATGGCACGGACGAGCAACTGTTTGTCGACCTCCAAGCCAACTACCGAGGATTTGCCCAAAGCCCGACCCAGAGCAACGTCGTCGCCTTCGGTTACACCAGCAGCCCGGGGCCGGACGCAAACTACGCCCTTTATACGAATTCCACGGTCACCTTTACCGGCGCAACTCGCCTAACCACGACCACATTCCGCGGCTTCGGCTCCATCATGTACACGCCTGATGGGTCCAAGATCGTGTTCACGGGCTCGAGACCAAATCCCCAAGATCCTGAAGAGTTGATTTTCAAGCTTTACGTGATCGATGCCGACACGCCCGATCAAACGCCAGTAGCGATCGACGACGCCGATGACGCGTTTGTGGCCCCAACCGGAAATGTCATCGTTTACACGAACTGGCCGGTTGGCACGAACTCACCTCGCATCAAGGTTTGCAACATCGACGGTTCTGGCGGAGCCATCCTCACCAACACGGGAGACAACTTCCTGCCCCAATACAACAAGACGGGAACCGAGATCTCCTTCACATCCACGCGAAGTGGTCAATTTGAAATTTGGAAGATGACCTCTGCAGGCGCTAATCCAACCCAGGTGACGGACATCAAATCCTCAATAGTGGACCGATGCTTTGGAAGTTCTTGGAGTCCAGACGGCACGGAGATCGCATTCACCCGCATCACTCAGAGCAACGCCTCGTCCGGTATCTATCGAGTACCGGCAGCGGGCGGAACTGAAGTCCAGATAAGGCAAGGAAGCGTCCAGCCGTTCGTGTTCTGGACCCCGAATTCCACCGCTCCCATCCGATCTCGTGGCTTCGGCCCGACCGCCGGAATGGGAACTTCAGACCGAATCTTGGAATTGATGAAGGACTAGCCTTCAATCAATTCGTAGCGTGTGTTCCGTCGGCGCGGCTCATAGCC
>JAFAFM010000196.1 GCA_023423495.1 Armatimonadota bacterium | reverse complement strand
CCCCCAAGCCGACTAGCTTCGCCTGGCCCAGCAGCGAGGAGAAAGCCCAGCCAACGATCGCGCCAAGGTAGCCACCCGACTCGGAAATTGCCCTTGGATCGAAGTAATCTCCGGCTTCTCCCGGCCTTGCCATCACCCCGACAACGGTCATAAACAGCATCGAAAGTCCCCAAGTGAGGCTGGTTACACCGACCGCTTTCTTTCCCGAAATATAGCCCGAGCCCAGCAGAATGAGGAAGAACGGCATCGCCCACGCTGCTTTGCCAAACAATGTCTGAAAGAATCCGCTTAGGGCAGCGCCCAGTACACCGGTATTGGCGAGCGCCAAGGAAATCAGAGTAATGATTCCGGCGGCGATCAGCAAAACGCCGACGATGTCCGGCCCCTTGTGGGAGGGCTGTTTGGGCGACGACCGCCCCTTGCCCGACGCCGCGGGCCGCGTGGTGACTTTCATTCCTAGATTTCGCCTGCCTTGATCCGCCATCCGTGGGGATCGATAGCCTAGTATACGTTGGACGCTGTCTTTGTCCAATAGGGCTGTTCGATCACTCGTTCGCCCACTTATTAATCAACCACCAACTCGCTTGGTCATGCGGCATAAACTTAGGGTGGGTTAGGATCTCGAAAGCCGGAAGGTATCCCAAGTGCCCATCACCATATTGCTTAATGCGAAGGATCACCCGTTCGACATGCTCCTTTGCCGCTCGCGACCGCTCGATATCCGCAGTGGAACCCCCGATGTTTAGGTGGGCGGCGCGCGCTATCTTCTCCAATTGCTCGAATATCTGTCGACAAGGAGTTAGCGCCGCGATGGCAAGACCGGGCAGTCGTTGGGCGTAGGCTTGACGTGCCTGATCGGCATAGCGGACAAACTCGATGGCAAGCTTGCCAAATTCCGCCACTCCCCGCATGGAAGCATTTGGGGCAACTGCAATCGCTTGATCGAGGATCGCAAGGGCCTTGTCTCCGATTTCGCCGCAAAGCTCTTCAGCATGGTGCATCCAAGTTAAGAACGGATTGGAATACAGCAAGAGGCGACACTTGATCGCAGACCGGATCGTTCCTGGCGCAAAAATGCCACCAAGCTTTGCAAGATCAGCCGACATCAGTCGCGCCCACTCCCCATGCTCGGGTGACTCGTCCTCGAAGGCTTTCAGGAGCGGCGCTTGATTTCCAGCGAGCAAATCCCCGCAGCCCGCAATGATAGGAATGAGCGTTTCGTAATTTCCAAACAACCCGCATTCCCAAGTGGTTACGCAGACGCCCATCGCACCGGCAGTAGTCGCGGCTTCGATGCTCTCTTTAACGTTGTGCTCGGATTCGGCAACATGGCACCAAATCGCGTTATACGTTTGAATCGCCGGGCAACACACGGTATCGAAACCCTGCGCAATAAATCCTTGGGTCGTAGGCAGGGGAGATTTAAAGTATTGCCAATCGAAGATAATCGTCTCCTTTGGCATGGCCTCGAGGGCGGTCGGATGGTCCAGGAACATGTCGCCCCACACGCCCGGACGTCGGCCTGAAGCCACCAGGTCCTTGGCAAGCGGGCCGAAGTGTTCTCCATAAAGAAGGGCTTTTCCATCCTCCGTGCCCGACTGCCCTATTCGGGCTTTGCATTTCGGACATGCGCCAAGCTGCCAGGTTTCATCCCCTCCGATGTGGACAATTTCGCTCGAGAACGCAGATAGAGTGTCGGCAATCAGCGACTTGCAAAGGTCGACAAACTCAGGGCAACTGGGGCAAGCTTGCAAGCCCTTAAATGTCTCCTCTCGATACTTTTTGCCATCCTCGGTATAAAGCATCCCCTCGAAATGCCCGAGCAAGTTGATGAATGGAATGATCTGAATATCCGGAAACTCAGATTCCAAGGTTGCGATCATTTCAGGAGTGATGCTGCCTTGACCGCGCGACCACGGGGTGCTTGGGTATGCAAAGCGGTGCTCTAGGTAAAGGCCAATCGCGTTGTAGCCGGACCGTTCAGTCAGTTCCAGAAATCGACGAAGGTGGTCGAGAGTCGGAGACTGCTCCCGGGCGACATCGAGCATCCACATGCGCAATTGCATCGCGCGATTCTACTTAAACTATAGGTGCGATTGTAGTGCGATCGCGGCTCCGCCGAGCATGCCGGCATCCTCAATTTGTTCGGCTACTCGAATTTCGACATCCGCGAAGAGGGACGGAATAGCCACATCTCGAGCGGCCCGCCGAGCAGGCGCCAAGAGGAGTTCTCCGGCCTTGGCGATCTGTCCACCCAAAGCCAGGATATCGGGAGCAAAGATGTTTATAAAAGAACCCATGCTAATGCCCAAGTAGCGGCCGACCTCCTCGTACGTTTGAAGGGCCAACTCGTCCCCCTTCTCGGCGGCTTCGGAGATGATTCTTGGAGTCACCTTGGCAAGGTCACCCTGAACAATCTCTCGAATTAGCGACGGTCGTCCGCGACGCAAACGGTGCACGGCGCGGCTCGTGATCGCATCCTTCGGTGCGTAAGCTTCGATGGCCCCGTAGGAACCGGCGTTGCAGTCGAGCCCATCCGCATCGACAATCGTATGGCCCAACTCCGCTCCACCTTTGTTTCCGCCCACGAGCATCAGCGGGCCGGTGGCTTTTCCTTCCACCGCGTCGGGAGACATGATGACCCCGCCCCCAACCCCGGTGCCCAGGGTGATCAGGACCAGACACTTCGCGCGATTTCGCCCGCAGCCGAAACGGTATTCACCCAGGGCCGCCAAATTTGCGTCGTTTCCAAACTCTAGCGGCATATTCACCGACTTGAATAAAGGTTCTCGCAGAGGCACGTCGGTCCAGTAATGAAACACCCCATCCACCGTTTCGCCAAAATTAGGCGCCCACCTTACGATGCCGGCTGCATTATCGATGTGGCCGGGAACGGCGACGCCGGCCGCTATGGGTTGGCATTCTGCGCCTTCCACTGCCTGATTGATTGTTTCGGCCAGGGCCTCCAAGATTGCGGGTGTTCCATCCTGGGCCCTCGACGGGTTGGTGAACTTCGGACCGGCTGGAGAGCCGTCATGATAGAAAGAACCGGCGCGAACATTGGTTCCACCTAAGTCGACGCCAATAACGCACTGGTTTTTCACGGGCAGATTCTAGCATCAGAGGACCTGAAGTTCACGCTGATGCAACTAAAGCGGGCGTTAAACTGCATACTCGTTTGGAAACCAATGAATTGCATCAGTGAGTAAGAGTAGGGGAGAAAAGGACATTTGAGTTTGAATGTAGATAAGATTCGTAACCGTGCACTCGCGATGATCGACGAGGTCGAGCGTGTAATCGTTGGAAAACGTGAGACCGTTCACGAAGCCGTTCTCACGCTGCTTTGTAATGGGCATCTTCTCATCGAAGACATTCCTGGTGTTGGGAAGACCACCCTTGCAAAAGCCCTCGCCAAAGCGATGGGAGGGGAATTCAGAAGGGTGCAGTTCACTCCCGATCTCTTACCCGCCGACATCACCGGCTCCAGCGTATACAACCAACAAACGGGTGAATTCTCGTTTAGGTCCGGGCCAATCTTTGGCAACGTTGTCTTGGTCGACGAAATCAACCGAGCTACTCCGAAAACGCAGTCCGCTCTGCTTGAAGCGATGGAAGAGCGCACGGTTACGACCGACGGTGAAACCCGCCAGCTTCCGAAACCCTTCTTCGTCATTGCGACTCAGAACTCCGTCGAGATGACGGGCACCTATCCGTTGCCCGAGGCTCAGCTCGACCGATTCTTTGCGCGCGTCTCGCTTGGATATCCGGATAAAGACAGCGAAATAGACATCCTTTCCCGACAGCAGATTTCGCATCCAATTGATTTAGTGAACACGGTCATCGAGCCGGAAGAACTGATGGAACTGCAGACCGATATCAGGGATGTGTTTGTTCATGATTCCGTCCGGGAATATATCGTGGACCTGGTTCGGGCAACGCGAGAAAATCCGCATCTATTGATGGGGACGTCGCCCCGAGGAACGCTTCACCTGATGCGTGCTGCCCAAGCGAACGCGGCCATTTCGGGTAACGATTTCGTCCGGCCAGACGATGTGAAGGCCACGGCGGTTGCCGTTTTGGCTCACCGCGTGCTGCCTCGCGCCGAATCAAGGGCCAGGGGCGAAACCACCGGAGACCTCATCAACAAGGTGATCGAGACTGTTCGAGCGCCTGTTCCTGTGAGCTAGATTGGCAAAATCGGAAAACTTTGCGGCGATTAGGAGCTCGATGGCCGGTCAAGGCAATCGAAGCATCGTTGGGCTTGCGTTGGGCATGGCGGCTCTGTTTTTCGCGATTGTGGCTGTCCTGATCAACACCCCGATTCTGTTCTATATGGGTACGGCGTTGATCGCAACCATTGCGGCGAGTCGCCTGCAAGCCTGGCTTTCCGTTCGAGGGCTCCGATTTCAACGTGAGGCACCTGACACCGTAAAGGTTGGCGATACGGTAACGATCAGCATTACCGTTTGGAGTGACCGCAAGATTCGGCGGCCCCTCATCACCGTTTCCGACGCACTGCCCTCTCGGTTGGTCTTCGCAAACAAGACGGTCTCGACTCCCATTGCGCCGGCGTTTGACGTCCCCATCCGAACTCAGTACCAATTCACGCCCTTGAGACGAGGCGTCTACACTTTGA
>JAFAFM010000191.1 GCA_023423495.1 Armatimonadota bacterium | reverse complement strand
CACCTAAGCTACCTAAGCCAATGCAGGCAATGACGATACTCGCTAAATTTGTCTAAATCGATTGTGCTCCAAACATTTTGTACTCCTGTCACATTGGATAGCCAATGGACAGGAGCCGTTCCGTTATCTGAGTTGGATTTGTATAAGAAAGAATCAGACTTGTGCTAACGCCTGATCAAGATCAGCGATCAAGTCATTTGGATGCTCTATCCCTACACTCATTCGAACCAAGTTATCGTGGATTCCTATCTCTTTTCTGATTTCGGCAGGGATAGAAGCGTGAGTCATAATCGCCGGATGTTCGATAAGACTTTCGACTCCCCCGAGGGACTCTGCTAATGTGAATAAGTTAAGATTCTCTAAGAATCGGCGCGCTTCCTGAAGCTCACCACGCAAGAAGAATGTTGCCATTCCCCCGTAGCCCCGCATCTGGCTTGCCGCCATGCCGTGTTGGGGATGACTTTCCAATCCAGGGTAAATCACGCGTTCAATCTTTGGATGCTGTTCAAGAAACTGCGTCAATAGTTTTGCATTGGCCTCATGCCGTTCCATGCGAACGGCGAGAGTTTTGATTCCCCTCAATACCAACCAGCAGTCAAATGGTCCGGGGGTCGCTCCCACCGCGTTCTGAAGAAACTTGAGCCGATCGTAAAGGGTCTTCGGCGCGGAAAAGTTGGGGTCTGACCATGTTTTCTTTGGCGCTGCAATCTCGCGATTCTTCATCACCAAGCATCCCATAACCACATCCGAGTGACCATTAATGTATTTCGTCATGGAATGCATAACAACATCCGCACCGAGAGTTAACGGATTCTGAAAATATGGCGACATAAACGTGTTGTCAACAACCGTTAATATGTTATGTCTCCTAGCCACTTCGCAAATTGCTTTGATATCATAGATATTAAGCATTGGATTTGTCGGAGTTTCAAACCAAATTAGTTTCGTATTCGGCTTTATCTTCTCTTCCAACGCCGACACGTCGCTGAGGTCGGTAAAGTCGAACTGCAGTCCACGATAGGTTGCTACTTTCTCGAAGAGTCGGTAAGTACCGCCGTAGAGATCGTCGCCGGCGATGACGTGGTCACCAGACTGAAACAGGTTTAAAATGCAATCAGTCGCCGCTAGGCCAGAGCTAAAAACCAACGCCTTGTCGCCCTGCTCAACTTCAGCCAACTGGGCCTGTAAGACGGTCCGCGTGGGGTTGTCGGTCCGGCTGTATTCATACCCCTTGTGTTGCCCGGGGCTCGATTGGGCATACGTGCTGGTTTGATAAATCGGGGTCATGACGGCGCCCGTGGCTTCGTCTGGCTCGATTCCTGCATGGATGACTTGTGTTTCGAACTCTGGCATGACCCAGTTTAGGCCCAACGCGGCGAAATTAGCTCGTCATGGAAACCGTTTGACCAAAACTGCGTCTCATGGAGAAGGAAGGGACATGTCGATCCTAAATATTTATCAATTGGTCTTTGTGCTTACTCTGGCGAGCGTTGTCGGGTTGGCTTATTGGAGCAAAGTTCGGTTCACGGCCGAAACTAGAGCCGAGGTCAAGCCCAGAATGCAGGTAGCTGAAAATCCTCTAAGAGCCGCCATTGCGGAGTTGGATCGACTCTTTGATGCCAACGCGATATCTGTCGAGGAGTATGTCGATCGCAGAGGTTCTCTGGGTACGCCGCGTTTAACCTAGTCCGTGTAGCAAAGCTCGCGGCGCGTTTTCACGAAATGATCATCTTCCGGCAGGAAGCAGTCTGCCCATGTCATTTCCCCACCGTAAACGTGGATCGTCACGGCGTTCTCGTCGTATACGTTCTGGATTGTGTGATGGTCAAAGGGTGGAATTAGGGCCCCGGCTTCTCCGACTCCAGCAACGACCTCTTCCTGCTTGGAGAACCAATACTTGTCCTCCTCCTGCTTGTCGACGGAGTACGACGTAACCAAGATCTTTCCGCGATACACACATTCGACGCACCACATGCCCGCATGGTCGTGCAGGGCAGTTCCCTGTCCGGGACTCCAAACCATGGCAAGCACGGAATATCGCTTTTCGGGATCCAGATACACCAAATGCCGAGCGTACTTATCCGGCGCGGGTCGAAGCATCTCTTCTTCAAGGAAGTCTTTGCCCGAGTGAACGATATGCTCCAACGCATCCTTCACGGCATAACAACAGCCTTTCATCTCCTGCTGTTTCACGGCTTCATCCAAGAGATGAATCAATTCAGATTTGGTGGCGGCGTCGACTGGCATGCTAGGTCCCTTTCTCATTATAGAACGGCAGACGGATGCTGGGGCTAAACTCAAGCGGACATGCGCATCCTGCCAAACATTCTGCACGCAATCGGAAACACTCCCCTGGCTCGGCTCAACTCGATTGGCAGCGAATACAACGTAGAGATCCTCGCCAAGTGCGAATTCTTGAATCCGGGCGGGTCCGTCAAAGACCGGATTGGCTGGTTCATGGTCGAGGAAGCTGAGCGTTCAGGGCGAATCAAGCCCGGCGATACTCTTATCGAACCAACGAGCGGCAACACCGGAATTGGCCTTGCGATGGCCGCCGCAATCAAGGGTTACCGGTTGATCATTACCTTGCCTGAGAAAATGAGCATGGAAAAGCAGCTCATGATGGAAGCCTTGGGTGCCGAAATTGTACGTACACCCACGACGGCTCCACACGACTCTCCCGAATCCAATTTTGGCGTTGCGGAGCGACTGCGTGGAGAAATCCCCAATGCCCACATCTTGGACCAGTTTGGAAATCCGGATAACCCCCGAGCCCACTACGAGACAACCGCCAAAGAATTCATTGAAGAGACCGACGGCCGTATCGACTACTTCGTGGCAGGGGTTGGAACGGGTGGAACGATCGCTGGAGTTGCCCAACGATTTCGGGAGGAAATTCCCGACTGCAAGATCATCGGTGTAGATCCCGAGGGCTCCATCATCGGTGGGGGCGAGCCAGGCGGTCCCTATCTTGTTGAGGGCATCGGCTACGACTTCATTCCGGATGTTCTCGACCAGTCGCTGGTGGACCGGTATATCAAGACAAATGACGCCGAATCTTTCAAGCTGGCAATGCGCCTGATACGTGAAGAAGGAATGCTTGTCGGCGGCTCCAGCGGCTCGGCGATGCAAGGAGTTCTCGAAATCGCCAAGGAATGCAAAGACGGCGAGAGGATCGTCGTGATCTTGCCCGACAATGTGCGGAATTACATGTCCAAATTCTTGGATCCCAAGTGGCGGGCGGAAAAAGGAGTTTGAACCCTCCTCCAAACTGAAGGAGGGCCCTCGTGGTCAGTCGTTAGCCCAATCCGCGATGCGGTGATTGTGCCGCTCCGCCCATAGCCGCACGACCTTCATCTCATGCTCGTCCGCTTTGCGGTTGCACCGCCCGCGAATCTGCGTAACGCGTCGATCCGATGGATCGACCTCGAGCGTCAGTCGGTTCAGCACCATCGACGGTGAAGCGTCCACGTACCACTGCATTGAGAGGATGCGCGACCAATTCTTAAGGCAGTCGGACTCGTAGCTATACGCGCAGTTCTTCTGCCTTCGTCCTTCATCCGCCAAAGCTCGGCTGTTGCAAAGCTCCACCACACGGATGTTGTGCTCTTTTTTCTCGTGAATCCACGGCTCATAAGTCTGCGGCCACGTTCGAAAGACCTTGACGGTCGACGAATAGATGGAGTTGTGCCACTCCTCCGTTAGCTTTCGCATGGAGCCGTAGGTTCGGCCCTTGAAAGAGAACGATTTGTCAGCCGCCTGGGCCCGGACGAATTCGGTGATCTCCTGCCGATCTCGCAATCGCATTTTCGACCACTCGTTCGCATAGAACCGGACCACGTCGGCCAGCCTGTTGCCAAACAGCCGGATCAAATGTTTCGTACCGAGCGAGTTCGTCAAGTACTGGCAAGCGTCCAAAGGAAGCCCAGCCGCAGCCAGCTTCGCCCAGAAGAGGTTTTGACCAATTCCGTTCGTCGCCGGAGCCTGCAAGAACCAGTGGACCTCCTTCTTGCTGTGCGTCCATTTCAGCTCAGCCGCCAGGGATCCACCTTGGGCTACGGTCATGAACCAATGGATGTACCTGCGCTTGCCGCATTCTCTCCACAACTCTTCCCTACTGGGGGCTTCGAATAGCGTCGTCACCCCCTTCCGAGACAGCACTGCTCGGTAGAGGAACAGAGGCACCTCGTACCGCACAAAGCAGTGGTCGATCAGGCTCTTGACCTGCCGGCCCAGGTTGTACGACTTGGACTTGAATTCACTCGTCGGTCGAATCGAGCGTCGGCCTGAAAGACTTACGGAAAGGTACGAATCAAGGCGATCGATCCCCAGCCGCTTCGTCGATCCGAGATCCGACTTCTTTGATTCAAGCTTGGCCTTCTCCAACGCCGTTCGGCATTTGAGCTGGCACTCTAGTTCTTTCTGTTTCTTGAGTTTGATTTTCGATAGCTTTTTGCCCATGGCCAATACCGCCGGGCACGGTCAATCGCCGTCCTGGCACGCAAAGGGAGCGAGTGTCGCTCAAAGTGTCGATCGGATGGAGGGGCGCCAGGTCGGCGCCGGCCGACACTAGACGCCCGCGAAGTATGCAGGGCGTTGTTTCATGGTGGGGAGCATTATTCCCGCTGCGGCCGGCCGGCTGTCTACGGTCCTAGAATTGCATTAGGACCGCATGCTGGTCACCCTGGAGACGTTCCTAGTC
>JAFAFM010000187.1 GCA_023423495.1 Armatimonadota bacterium | reverse complement strand
CGCAGAAATGAACGGAGGTGACCTCCAAGAGTACGGCGACTTCTTCGACTACCCTCCCTATTGCGACACTCCTTTTTAACCCGTGGTCTTGGATTCATTGCTACCCGGGCCTAGAGAGCAAGCGCCGATTCTGCTCGGTGAATTCAACGATATCGATATTCACCGAGATCTCGTGCGCATTCACGACGAGATGCCGTACTGGGCAAGCGCCATGCCTGAGCTGAACGATAAGGGCGTCCGGTGGCAGCACGACCTACCCTATTTCCTTAGAAATCAAGCGGACACCCTTGGTGACGATCTCGATCGGCATCACCGCCTTATGGAATCCAGCCGGCAGAAGTCACTATTCATGCGGAAATATGTCCACGAGGCCGTTCGTAGCCGAGACCCGATCGCCGGTTACGTGATTACCGGCATTCGCGACACGCCGATTTCCACATCCGGGTTCTTTGACGATTGGCTAACCCCTCGATTTTCTCCCCATGAATGCCTCCCTTGGAATAGCCAAGACACGCTCTTCCTGATTCCGACTCGCCGTCCACCGTGGGTGGATGGTGGCAACCGACCAGGCTGGCTAGACCCCTTCAATCACTTTGTGGGCCAAGTCTTTTTTAAGGTTGGCATTCACTCCGAACGCAACGTCGGCGGCGGACTGGTTTGGCAGATTGCAAGAACAGATGGCCGGGTGGTGGCGCGTGGAACGGACCAACTGCTCAGCGTCTATGAACTTGAAGCTTGTGAGGTGGGTCAAATCTCGTGGTTCTGCACAGAGCCAGGTCAGTATCGGTTGACCGCCGAGTTTGGCGACGCCACCAACAACTGGGACTTTTGGGTTGAAGAGAAGGCCGACTTTAGCGGTTGGTCCTTGGATGACCCATTCAGGCTCGCGGGAGCCTGGAATTCCCAGGGAGACGGCGTAATCCAGGTGGGCACCCTCGACCGATTAACATCGGTTTTAGAATCAGGTGGGAAAGGTGTCGTATTACTTAATGGCGTCGGAACCAAGGCAATGCCCTTCTGGAGGGAGGCAATGTACGAATTTTCGGATCATTGTCCTTTCAAAGACAAATGGGGAAGATTGCTTGCAGTTTCTGGAGATTCGGCAATCGATCAGGCGTTTATTGCGGAGAATTTGCCTGAAGCGGCGACTACCGAAATCTTGATGAAACGCATCGACGTACGGACCTACGAGGAGGCTCCGATGATTTTAAAAGCTACTGGACCAACTGGCAGCGCGATCATCACCACTCTTCGGCCGTACGGCGGGCTTGGTGTGCAGCCCTTTGGGATAGAGAAGAATCCTGCCGGAAATGCCTTGCTAAAAGAATTGATTAACTTGTTATGAAACACTTTTTCGCCCTCCTCTCGACGATTGCGATTGCCACCATGGCGTTTACTCAGGCAGCCACTCCCAAAGAAGATTTTTTCACTGGTCGAGAAGTGTTCGATAAGATCATTAACAAGTCCAATTCGGAGAATTGGAAAGCACTGCCAATGGGCGAGTTGGTTGGCAAAGTCGGAAAAGAGTTTGTGGGAACACCCTACGTCGGCTTCACATTTGAAATCTTTGATGATCGAGAAGTCTGCGTCATTAATTTGAAGGGCCTGGACTGCGCAACGTTTTACGAAGCTTCCCTAGCGCTGGCTCGCACGATAAAAACCGGCCGTCCGAATCAGGCACAGTTTCAGGATCAAGTCGAGCGAATCCGCTACCGCTCCGGAAACTTGGACGGTTACGTGAGCCGCCTCCACTATTCCACCGACTACTTCTTCGATAACGAAGTCAAGGGCGTTTTAAACATCATTTCGGATGACCTCCCTGGCGCCCAGGTTTACACGAAGAAAGTGTCCTATATGTCCACCCACCCGGATCGCTATCGCCAACTGAAAGCGAACGCCGCATTGGTTCCGCTGATCAAGAAAACCGAAGACGAGATCAATGCTCGCCGCACGTTCTTCGTCCCCAAGGACAAGGTTGCCGGAATTGAATCTCTGTTAAAGACCGGTGACCTTCTTGGACTGACCACCACGGCTGAGGGTTTAGACGTCTCCCACACCGGGCTCTGCTATCGAGATGAACAAGGGGTTCTGCGATTCATGCACGCCTCCTCCGTGAAGAAAGAAGTGATTCTCGACGTCCGGCTGTCAGAGTATTTAGCAAACGCCAAGATGAATAACGGGATCATCGTCGCTCGCCCGTTGGAAATTGCGCCCTAGTTTACGTTTTGGCGCAGGATTTCGGCGGCGGCAGCCTTGTCCCCTGGGGCAAGTTCGCCCTCGATAACCTTCTCCGTCAATAGTGACTTTAGCCTTCCGACTTCCGGCCCGGCTTCTAGCCCCAACAAGTCCATAATCTCGGCTCCGTCGAGCGGGCTGTTCAAGACTTCCCTTGGAGTCTCTTGCTCAACGGCTGCCAGTTGTTCCCGAATCGGCCCCAAGTCCATCAGCCTGACACCTGGTTTCAAGGACGCCACGTCCGCCTCCACGAGGGTCAAGAGTGCATCGCTTTGATCACCTAGATCCCGCAACACCCTTCTCGCCGCTGACTTGCTAAAGGTCGGCGAGCTTCCGAGCCGCATGTGGTTTCTCACCAGCTTCACGACACCTGTTATCTCCTTCTCCGAAAGCTTCCACCTGCCCAAAATTCGACGCGTCATTTCCGCGCCGACCTCCTCATGACCGAAGAATCGCGTCCGCCCTTCCGCATCGACCGTTCTGGTAGGCGGCTTGCCGACGTCGTGAAACAGCGCGCCCAACACGAGCGTTAAGGGCGGCGCCTCTTGACTCA
This sequence comes from Armatimonadota bacterium, assembly GCA_023423495.1. Taxonomy (GTDB): domain Bacteria; phylum Armatimonadota; class Fimbriimonadia; order Fimbriimonadales; family Fimbriimonadaceae; genus 55-13. The sequence continues at coordinate 807 of JAFAFM010000187.1, read as the reverse complement.
CTTCCCACAGGTTATCGATGACCAGCCGGGTGTGATCCCAAACATCCAAGTGGTGAAAATTGCCTTGCTCCACGCCAACCATCTCTTGAAATTCGGGCGCGATGATCTCCATCAAGCCGGTTGACATGAGATCGTCGAGCCCACGCGAAGCCGTCCTTCGAGCGAGGATTTTGAAGAGTTCGTCCCGAATCCGCTCAAAACTTACAATCGTGAGCCGCTGTTTGCTCTGGGTAATGGCTTCGTACAAGCCTGGCGCAGGTTCGAAGCCTAGTTGCCACCGAAAGCGCACTGCGCGTAGCATCCGAAGCGGATCGTCGTGAAAGGTCTCGACTGCATCCAGCGGCGTTCGCAGGATTTTCGACTTTAAGTCCGATCGGCCGATCCTCAAAGGATCGAGGATTTCGCCGGTTGCAATGTCTTTCAGCAGACTGTTGACGGTAAAGTCTCGCCGCTGAGCATCTTCGAGGTAGCTCGCCGGCTCCACAGTCGGCTTCCGGCTTTCTTCCCCATAGCTCTCCCGCCGCGCCGTCACCAATTCAATCGTACAGTTCTCAACCCGAAGCATCGCAGTGCCAAATCGGGGATAGGTTACGGGCGGAAGTTCGCTTACTCCGGTCTGGTAGAGCAGTTCGGCCAACGCTGGCGCATCCCCCCGGGTCACCAAATCGAAGTCGTTTGAGTGCGAAATGCCGAGGAGTTCGTCCCGCACGCCACCGCCAACGAGGAAGACATCGCCCTCAAAAGGCGTGCCGAGGATCGCTTCGCGGATACGGACGATGGCCGGATGCACGGCCTATTGTAGAATCC
>JAFAFM010000176.1 GCA_023423495.1 Armatimonadota bacterium | reverse complement strand
GTGCAGCCCTCCCACCCCGCTGAATCGACCCCAATGATTCGGCAATCGGCGGATTCGGACCAACCGAAAGTGTAGATTTGTCGGTTGTTTGCCTTTTCGGAAAGGAAGGCACTGTAATCATCGTCGGACGGCAAAATCGCGACTCCATCAGGCGGCAATGCCTCCAATAACTCTGCTTTTGCGTGCGCAATGCCGTCCCGCGAACCCACTTCGCTGGCATGAGACCATCCAATATTCGTAACCACTGCGTGCGTCGGTTTAGAAAATGAGGCCAGGTGCGAAATTTGCCCTGCCCCCCTCATGGCCATCTCGATGACCACTGCCTTAGTTTCCGGCAGAACCTCGGGCCAAAGCAAAGGCGCCGTGAATTCCGTGTTGCGGTTGCCCTCCGTTTTGGCAATGAACCCAAGTGGACTAAGAGCGGCGGCAATAAACTCTTTAGTCGTCGTCTTGCCGGCACTGCCGGTAATTCCGACCACAGGCCCTGCATAGATGTTTCGAAAGTGCAAGGCAAGCTTGGCCAGGGCCTCAACCAGGTTGGGAACCAAAACGTGCGGCCCCATTACTTCACGTTCGACTAGCAGGCCCGCCGCACCACGCGCGAGCACCTGCTCATCGAAGTCATGTCCATCTACATTCGCGCCCTTGATGGCCAGAAACAGGTCACCAGGTTTGACCTCGCGGGAGTCCGTCGCGAATCCGGTTATCTCTTGCGTCGGCTCGCCCGACAAAGAACCTCCGACGATCTCCGAAAGCTGGGCCAGAGAGATTGATCTCACCGAGCCTCCAACGCCTCGCGGGCCATAACGCGGTCATCCATCGGGTACTTCGTCCGACCGATGATCTGGTAATTCTCGTGCCCTTTACCAGCGATGACGACCACATCTCCCGGTCGTGCCAGCTTCACCGCATGTTTGATCGCCTCGCACCGGTCGATGATATCCACCGATTCCCGACCCGCCACAATGCCGGTAAGCACCTCATCCAAGATCGACTGCGGATCCTCAGTACGAGGGTTGTCGCTTGTCACGACCGTGATGTCGCTGCGCTCGCTTGCCGCTCTGGCCATTTTGGGCCGCTTCGTTCTGTCGCGATCTCCACCACAACCGAATACTGTAATCACTCGACCCTTGGTGAGTGGCCGGACGGCATCGAGCAACTTTTCCAACGCATCGGGTGTGTGCGCGTAGTCGACCAAGACGCCAATTCCGGTATCGCTGGAGACGGCTTCAAACCGCCCAGGTACGGGACGAACCTGCTCGATGGCTTCCTTCAAATCGGACAGGTTGTAACCAAGCGCAATAACTCCGCTCGTGGCAGAGATCAGGTTCTCGACATTGTAGTCCCCGCCCAAACGAACTGTCACTTCGATGCGCTCTGATCCCGCGCAAAGCTCGGCCTGTATTGAGTCCACCGCTACGCTCCGCTTTCCAATTCCAATGTCGTATTCGCAGTCCTGCGTCCAGTAGCGAACCGCCGCGTGCCCCAAGTTATGGGAAAGGCTCGCAGCAGCCGTATCGTCCATGTTCAAAGCGCCGCGAAATGCCTTTGAGGTCTGCTGTGGCAATTCAAGGAACAACCTGCCCTTCGCAGCCTCGTACTCCTCCATCGATCCATGGAAGTCGAGATGATCCTGGGTCAGGTTCGTGAAGACCCCAACATCAAACTCCACGTACTCGCTTCGATGCTCGGCCAAGGCATGGGAGGACACTTCCATGGCCATAGCCTCCACGCCATTGTCTCGAGCTTCCGCGAGCAGCGACCAAAGTTCGACCGGGAACGGCGTGGTGTTTCCTAGTTCGCGGTCTTCATCGGGGAGTTGAAAGCCTAATGTCCCCAGGTAGCCACTTTTTAAACCGAGAGCCGCAAGCATGTCGCGGATCAGCCATGCGGTTGTCGTTTTGCCATTGGTGCCAGTTACCCCGACTACCTTCATATTGCGCGTGGGATAACCATAGAAGGTGTTGCAGATTCGGCAGATGGCATCGTTGAAGTGCACCCGCTCCTCGTGAAGCTGAAAAGCAGGCAAACCAACACGCTTTGCTTCTTGAAATCCAGATGCCGACCATACAACCGCGGCGGACGCGCCGCTCGCCTTTGCCGCCTCAAGGTAAGCGTGAGAGTCGTTGATTGTTCCGGGATTGCAGACAAAGAGGGCGCCCGGCTGCAGACTGCGGGAATCTTGGCTTAGTGACGATACTTCCGCGTCCAACAAAGCAAGCGGGGTCACCCTCGCCTCGCTTAGCAACTCGGAAATCCTCATTGAGAAGCTTGCCTGACCTCGACTTCAACCGTGGGAGCAACCGGAGCCTTCACGCCTTCATGTGTACCTGAAGTAGGAGGAATTCCGAAGCGGCGAATGACCGCTCTCGCGATCTCGGAATATACCGGCCCTGCGACCTGGGCACCATAGTATCCCTTTGCCGTTGGGTGATCGATCATCACCAAAATCATCGCTTTAGGATTCTTTGCGGGCAGGAAGCCGACGAAGTTTGCAACGTAGCCACTGCCCCGGCCTAGGCGCTGGGCCGTTCCGGTCTTTCCCGCCATGGGATAGCCCTCGATCTTAAGACTCTTGCCCGTGCCGCGTTCGGAATCGAATACGGCTTCCATGTACTGCATCATCTTTTCGCAGGTGTCTTGTGAGAAGACCCGCTTGCCTTCGACTGGATCACGTACTACTCCACCCACCGACTTAATCAGTCGAGGCTGCATCCAGACTCCGTTATTGCCGAGTGAGCTGAAGCCGGCAGCAAGATTCAAGGGCGTGACGTCTAGCGATTGCCCAAATCCCCAGCACATCAGTTGATGGGTTTTGGCAACCTCTTCCTCAAAAATCCGTCCTGCCTTTACATAAGGCAGTCCAATTTGGGGCCGACTCAGGAATCCCAAATCTGATAGGAATTGCTTATACGGTTCGTAGCCGATCAAACATGCCCATTCGGCGGCGCTGACGTTGCAACTCATGGCGATCGCCCGCTCCAAGTCCAAGGCGCCATGAGCTCGTGTTCCTGCGTGTTTGTCGCACTGAATTCGGTAGGGACCCTTCGTTAGAGTTCCGTTACAAACCCTCGTCCAATTGGTGGAGACCTTCTCGTCTTCCAGAGCCTTGGCCTCGGTGAGAATTTTCATCGTGGAGCCGGGCTCCCAATAGCCCATGATGTTAGGATTGAAATCTGCGGGTTTTCCGTCCGGACCCTGGCCATTCTTGGGGTCATAAGTTGGCCAGTTGGCCATGGCAAGGACATCCCCGGATTTGGGCTCTAAAACAATGGCAATGCCCGCTTCGGCTTTGTGGGATTCGACGGATCGCTTGACCGCTTCAAAGGCAACCTGCTGCAGATGAGAGTCGAGGGTGAGCTCGACGTCAGAACCGTGGACAACCTCCCGAGTTTCATCCTTCATCCGCATGGGCAGAAATGCGCCGGTGCGGTCGACCAAACCTGTTGCCTGACCCTTGATACCGCTGATTTCCTCGACTAACGCGGCTTCGATTCCCTTTCGAGCTCCATCCTTGGCAATCATTCCGACCACCGAGCTGGCGGCGGCGCCAAGCGGATAGAACCGTTCGCCGGTTGCGTCCGCGGAAAGGTTGTCTGCCCGCCACTTGCTCTTGACGGATTGAATCTTCTTTCGCTGCTCGGCGGTTAAGGTGGGGGGCCAGATGATGTCCCGCCCTGAGCCAGACATAAGCTCGCGCACTTCCGAAGCTGACATTCCCGCGGCCTCTGCCAGTTCCAGGTAGAAGCCGGCGGTTTTGGGAACCTTGTCAACTCCGAGGTGCAAGGCATAAACACCTTGGTCTCTGGCCAGCACCTTGCCGTCCGAAGAAAGAATGCGCCCTCGCTTGGGCTCGGTCGATTCGGTCACGACAAATCGCTTCGAATCTATCGCGCGCTGCTGGATTGAGCCGCTTTCCAGGACTTGAACGCGGACTTGGCTGTAAACGGCCGCCCCGAATAGGGCCATGCAGCCGATACTGACCAGCTTCAGGCGGCCGTTATTAATGTCGGGCGACGAGGACACGATTACTTCCAGACGGTTTAGGAAGCACATCGGGAGCGACAAAGCCATTCTGCTTTGCCCAAAGCTCCAGACGAGCTATGTCCGATAGGGACTCCAGCTCAGCGGCGAGGTTAGACTGACCCTGTAGGGCAGTCTGAAGTCGTCGCCCCGCGCTGATTCCTTCTCTGCGGGCCTTCTCGACCATCACGTGGCCAAAGAGGCTGCTAGCGCCGAAAACGAACGTTGTGACAATGACAAACGCAACTGCGCCTTGGAGGCACATGGTGCCCACAGAAGGCAGCGTTCCTTCCACAACTCGCAGTCGTGGTTGCGCCTGTATTCTCGGTTTTGCAATTGGTAATGCGCTCATCCTAAGCTCCTCTCCATCCTAAAGCGGGGCCATCCTTGTCCCCTTGGCCGACTTACCTTATCCATGCCTCCGAACAGCCCGCAACTTAGCGCTACGGCTACGCGGATTCATGGCGACCTCTTGTTCGGAGGGAGTCTTCGGCTTTCGGTAAATCTCGCTGAAGCCTTCCTCCGATAAACTTTTCATTGCTTGCTTGGCGGCTCTGTCCTCGCCGGAATGGTAGCTAAGGACGGCCAACGTGCCACCGGGCGCAAGCGTCTTTGCGATCTCCTCGATCGCCTCTTCCAACTCATCCAATTCGTTATTGACGTAAATGCGGAATGCCTGGAAAGTGCGAGTCGCGGCGTGTATACGCTTATCTCTCGCCCGAACCGGCACCGCTGCCAACACGCAATCCACCAAATCCTGTGTCGTGCGAAGTGGCGACTCCTTGCGACGCTCCACGATCTTTCGGGCAATCGCGCGAGCCCACCGCTCGTCACCTAGATCCCACATAACTCTTTCCAGTTCGTCCAAAGACATTCGGTTGATCACTGCCGCCGCAGGTTCGCCGCTGCTTCGATCCATCCGCATATCGAGCGGACCCACTTCTTTAAAAGCTATGCCACGCTCGGGATCCTCGATCTGCGCACTGTTCAGCCCGAGATCCAAGAGGATTCCATTTGGCTTCCACTTGAGCATGGCCAGCTTCTCTGGAATCTCCCTGTAGTCTCCACGGTGAAATTTAACTTCGACACCGTTTGGCTCGGTAATCCTTTCTTTCGCTCGCGCCAGCATCGACCCATCCCAATCCACCCCGAGGAAGCGGCCATCCGGCGCAACCATATCGATCATTCGCACGGCGTGCCCGGCCAAACCCAACGTTCCGTCCACCACCGTGTCGCCAGCTTTTAGGCCAAGGGTTTCCAGAACCTCGGTCACCATCACCGGTTCATGTGTCGGCGCTCCCATCAGATCGTTGGCCGTCCGTACGCCCTCATCGCCTCGAAAGCTTGATCCAATTCCTTGATTCGATCGGCGGCGTAAGTTAACTTGTTGGACTCCCACTTCTTGAACTCCGCCGTCGACCAAACCTCGAGTCGGCCCGGTGCACCCAGCAACTGCACTTCGGACTTGATGTCCGCCCGGTCCAAAAGGTCCTGCGGCAGAATGACCCTTCCCTGCGGATCGCAATTCAAAGATTGCTTGACTCCCATGAACATCATCCGACCGTAATTCTCCGTAGCCGGACTCAGTGGATCGTACGAGTCCAAGTAGCGTACTTTCTTGAGATAATCGACCCACCGATACAGCCCGATCGAGCCATAGTTGGTCTGCATCGCAACAAAGTCGGCGCCAAGAATATCGCGATCCGGACGAGGAATTAACAGCCGATTCTTGGCATCGATGGTCTGGACACCGTATGCTGAAAACGCTGCCGGCGCTAAGCTGTGTTCCAAATCTGCCAATGCTGTCCACTTCCACGATCCTTGTATTGGGCAAGCGGAAATCGCCTCCGTGCTATTCCGCTTACCTTCCAAACTGGGAAGAGCACCCCGCCCTGCCCGGTAGGAGCCTGACCGTCCTGGTCGGAAAACCTACAGGCAAACTATACAGGGCAAAAGTGGGAAAACCATGCACTTTTTTGGGAATTTAACGCAAAACTCTGAAGGTCTACCAATAATTGCACCATGTGTCTACATGTTGTGCTGTTAAGCGGCCTAGCGAACGTGACTAATGTGGTTAGTCAGTCCCCGAAAATCTAAGAGGTCTTCAGTGCGCTCTTAAATTGTTCGTTGTAGATCTCGCGATAAATTCCCGGCGTGGCAACCAGATCAGCGTGGGTGCCATTGTCAACCACTTGTCCGCCTTCGATCACGTAGATGCGGTCCGCATTCACGACAGAAGAGAGCCGGTGCGCGATAATGAACGTCGTCCTACCCTTCATCACTCGATCCAAGGCTTCTTGGACGCGCGCTTCGGTTTCCCCATCCAAAGCGGAAGTTACGTCATCGAGAATGAGAATCGCGGGATCGGTCAGGATGGCCCGGGCTAGAGCGAGACGCTGCTTTTGACCCCCGCTGAGCTTGATCCCATCTTCGCCGATCATGGTTTCATAGCCGTCGGGCAACTCTGAAATGAAATCATGGAGATCGGCTGTCTTACACGCGGAAATGGCGGCTTCATCTGAGGCTTGCGGATTGCCATATTTCACGTTTTCCAAAATGGAAACGCTGAACAGAACGTTTTCCTGTGCGACCATCGCCACCTTTCGCCGAACCGTCTCCAGCCGCACGTCTCGCAGATCAAAGCCATCGATTCGGATGGAGCCTGATGTCGGGTCGTAGAACCGCATCAGCAAGTTCATCAAGGTGCTCTTGCCGGCACCGCTGTGACCCACCAGCGCCACGATTTCCCCCGGTTTCACATGAAGTGAGACATCGGAAATTGCGGGCTTACCGTCGACGTACTCGAAGGTGACGCTATCAAATTCGACGTCACCCCGGATATTTGCGGGAAGGGAGGGAGCGTCTGGCTTATCCTCGATATCGGGCCGGGTATCCAGCGTCTGAAATACCCGGTCCATTGCCGCAAGGGCCCATTGAAGCGATGTGTTGAAGTCGACGACCCGAACCGCCGGGTTGAAGACGAATCCAATGTAAAAGGTGAGAGCGACAAGAACGCCTGTCGTGAGCATGCCTTGCTGGACTAGCGAGCCGCCGTAGGCGTATACCAGCCCAGTACCGAGAGCCGAAATCACACCGGATACCAGCCCTAGCCGGCGGTTCAGATGAACTTGGCGCATATCAACGTTGAACTTTGCGCGCACGGAGCCCATGAAGTTCCTGGTTTCGTAGTCTTCTTTCACAAACGCCTTGACCACGCCGATTCCCGCGATCTTCTCAGCTAATTTGCCAAGCATTTCATCCCACAGGCGTCGCTGCTCTTGACTGACTTCGCGGATGTATCGAAGGAACGTGAGGTAGCTGACTACGTAGAACGGAATTAGGCCGAGAATCATCAAGGCGATCCGCCATTCCAGGAAGAACAGCATCCCAATGACCGCCACGAGCGTCACGATGTCGCTGATGAAAGTCACCAATTGACCTTGGATGAGCCCTTGAATTAGTTCGATATCGCCGGTAACCCTGGCCATGATCTTGCCCGTCTGGGTTTGGTTGTGAAACGCGAGCGATAGCCTCTGAAGGTGTTTCCAGGTGGCGAAGAGCAAGTCAAACACGAAGCGATGCCCGATCCACGTCAACGTATAGCTGTTGGCGAAGCTCATGGCGTTCCGGAGGACAATGACACCGACCAGAGCGATCGCGGTCCAAATAATGACGCTCTCGGCTTGACTTGCCCGGTTGTTCGCTTCTGCTCTCCAACGCGCGATTTCAGCCGCCCGGTCGGCATATGCATTCGAAACTGGAGCATGCTCAACTTTCGATAGCTCCGCGCGAGCGTCCAGCGTTGGCTTAATTCCGTAGTCGATCGTCACCTGAAACAGGCGCGGCGGAACAATCTGCAAAAGGGTAACGAATAGGGTGAGACAAATTGCGACAATGACCCTCGCCCGGTATGGGTGCAGAAATGCGAGTGTCCGGCGAAACGAGCGCAAGTTGTTTATGTTTACCCGCAATCAAAAGGGCGTGCAAAACGAAGGGCCCGAGATTTATCATCCCGGGCCCTATTTGTTTGCCGAAGTCGTCACTGCTACGTTCGCAGCGCCTCCTTTAGCAACCCCCATGCTCCTACGGCGGAGGCAAGGGAGATGGCAACGATCACGAATGTGTACATTCCGTTTAACGTTGCGGCCTACGATCGGCCGCATCTATGTTTTCAGCACATCTTGTCGACCTTTGCCCGGATGAATTACCTGGCTGCGTCAAAGCAGGTTTTCCTACTGGCGGCACATTTACCAGCATTTCTTCCGCCATTTGCCACTTCAGGCTAAGGAAACCGGGGTGAAGGGCTACTTGCCTGCCGCATATACGGCCGGAGAACCATAATCAGCGTATGCAGTCTCCACTTTTGGACAAGCTTGGCGAGCAGGTTTTGGTTTGGGATGGCGCGATGGGTACGCAAATCCAAGCGGCAAATCTTACTGCCCAAGACTTTGTCCTGCAAGACGATCCGAGCCTGCCACCCAAGGTTCGACAGGTCGCCCAGAGGTTGGATGGCAAGAGCTTGGACGGATGTAATGAGCTGCTGGTCTTTACGCGGCCTGACCTCATCGAGGACATACACACTAGGTATTACCAAGCTGGCTCTGACCTAGTGGAGACCAATATGTTCGGCTGTACTTCGATCGTCTTGGCGGAGTACGGCATCGAGGACCTTGACTACGAAATTGGCAAGCAAGCCGCGCGGTTGGCGGTCAATGCCCGAAACCGCGTGGGCGGAGACAAATTTGTAGTCGGAGCCATTGGTCCAGGCACGAAGCTCGTAAGCCTGGGGCAATGCACGTTCGATGAACTTGAGCAAACCTACTCCAATGCCTTTCGAGGCGCTCTCGAGGAGAATGTTGATGCACTCTTACTTGAGACCCTGCAAGACCTTTTGATGGTTAAGGCAACCATCATTGGGGCCCAACGGGCAATGGCGGAGACAGGGCGCACGGTGCCTCTCTTTGTCCAAATCACCATCGAGCAGACGGGCACCATGCTTTTGGGCAGCGACATCGGCGCAGCCTTGAACATGCTCGAGTCCTTCCCTGCCGTCAAAGCCATCGGAATCAACTGCGCGACCGGCCCCGTCGAGATGGCGCCCCACGTGCGCTTCCTTGGTGACAATTCAACCCGGCCGCTGAGCGTGCAACCCAACGCCGGACTGCCGGTGATGGAAGGTGGCCAAGCAATGTACAAGCTAACTCCTGACGAATTGGCTCACCACCACGAGCGATTTGTCCGCGATCATGGCGTCGCCCTAGCGGGCGGGTGCTGTGGCACCACTCCGGACCATATTAAAGCAGTTGCGGCGGCCGTCGGTGGCAGGTCTCACAGCGTTAATGCCCATTGGCAGAAGGTCCGAAATCTGTATCCGGGCTTCGACTTCCGCATTCAGTCAGATAAGCAGGCCGAGGGTTTGAACCTTGTAGGCTGCTCATCGCTGTACCAGTTCGTCCCGTACAAGCAAGACGCCAGTTACCTCATCGTGGGGGAAAAGACCAACGCCAATGGCTCGAAAGCCTTCCGTGAGATGCTGGCCGCTGAGAATTGGGAGGGGCTGACAGAGCTTGCGCGTGAATTAGAAGGCGAGGGATCCCACGTGCTAGATGGCTGCACGGCCTACGTCGGTCGGGATGAGGTCCGGGACATGACCACCCTACTTGGCTATTACAACCGACATATCCAAGCTCCAATAATGATCGACTCAACGGAGGTGCCGGTCGTAGAGGCCGCGCTCAAGTGCGTCGCCGGGAAACCGATCATCAACTCGATCAACTTCGAGGACGGAGAAGCCCGGACGGAGAAGGTTCTTAAGCTTTGTCAAACGTACGGAGCGGGCGTGGTTGCATTGACTATCGACGAGCAAGGAATGGCGAAGACCGCAGCGAAGAAAGTCGAAATCGCCGAGCGGATCTTAGCTCGGACCCGAGAATACGGACTCGCCGACCACGACGTGTTCTTGGATTGCCTTACTTTCACTCTGGGGTCGGGCGACGAGGAGTTCAGGCGGGCGGGTGTCGAGACCATTGAGGCGATCTCAGAAATTCAACGGCGCCATCCAAGGGTCAACTCGATTCTTGGCGTTTCGAATATCAGCTTTGGGTTAAAACCGGCTGCCCGTCAAATCTTGAACTCGGCATTCTTGCACTACTGCCGTGATGTCGGCTTGACCAGTGCGATTGTCCACTTCAGCAAGATTCTGCCCGAAAACCGAATTGATCCGGAGGTCTGGAAAATTGCCACGGACCTCGTGTTCGACAACCGGAAGTTTGCTGCAGCCTAATCGCATCACTGGTATCCTTCGCTTATGAAAACCCTCTTGACCGCCGCAATCGCGGTCATTTTCCTACAAACTCCCGGCAAGTTAGAGATCAAGGATGTCGTGGAGGGCAAGGGACCTGCAGCGCAGGCTGGTGACATCCTAACTGTCGACTACACCGGCAAGCTCACCGATGGCAAGCAATTTGACACTTCCGTTGGCAAAGCTCCCTTTCAATTCATTCTTGGCGCTGGACAGGTAATCAAGGGCTGGGACCAGGGGATGACCGGCATGAAAGCGGGTGGAAAGCGAGAGCTGACCATACCCAGCGACCTCGGCTATGGCGATCAAGGAGCGGGAGACGACATCCCACCAAAGGCCACGCTGAAGTTCGATGTGTCCCTCATTAAGATTGACCGAATCAAAACTGAAATCCTTAAGAAGGGGACGGGAAATGCTGTAGCGAAGGGGGGAGACGTATGTGAACTGCACTACGAGCTCACCGATACAGAGGCTAAGAAGATCGATAGCAGCTACGATCGCAAGCAGACCTTCCAAGTTGTGCTGGGGCGGACCGGGCTGATAAAGGGCTTTACCGCTGGGGTCATCGGAATGAAGCAGGGTGAAATTCGAAAGGTCACGGTCCCTTCCGAGTTTGGCTACGGCGCGCAAGGACGACCGCCAATTATCCAACCCAACCAAACCCTCATCTTCAAGATCGAAATGGTAAAGCTTGCTTCACCAACGGAGATCAAATGATCGAAATCGAAGAGATTGAAGCGGGCGAAGGTCCGGAAGCAAAGCACGGCGACACGGTTGAGATGCACTATCGAGGAACCTTCCCGACTGGCGAGCAGTTCGATAGCAGCTATGATCGGAACAGCACCTTTTCCTTTAAACTTGGCGCCGGCCAGGTAATCCAGGGGTTCGACATGATGGTGCTTGGCATGAAGCCCGGCGGAAAGCGAAAGGCCACCATTTCGCCGGAGTTTGGCTACGGTGCACGTGGAGCCGGTGGAGTTATTCCCCCGAATGCTACGCTGGTGTTCGAAGTCGAGCTAGTCTCCATCAAGTAGGCTAACACACGACAAAGCGGGGCCGGGCAAAATGCTCGACCCCGCTCTGAATTTGTGACTTACTTGGCGGCGGCTTCGGCAGCGACCTTATTGGCCGCTTTTGCTGCTCGAGACTTTCGTCTAGCGGCCGCATTCTTGTGAATGATGCCTCGCTGGGCAGCCTTGTCAAGCGCCTTGGTTGCGATGACCAAGTTTTCGGCTACGGTTTCGCCGTCAGCTTGCTTGACCTTCTTCACGTAGGTCTTCAGCGCTGTCTTCACGCCCTTGTTTCGGACGGTTCGCTTGGCTGTTCTGCGCAGGTCCTTCTTGGATGATTTCTTATTTGCCATGGATAGAGTTCACGAGTATACCCGTGTGAATCGGGAGCGCAGGACAACGTCCCGCGCCCGCTAATGCTTGATTACTTCTTGACGAACTTTCGCTTCGTCTTGTCAAAGCCCTGATCGAGCTTCTTCGCGTCGTAGTGCCAAACCGGCGAGCCTGAGCGCTGATAGAAGCACTGGTAGCTCGAAAGGAGTGAAGCAACGAGTCGGCGAGAGGAACGGCGAACTACGTTCACTTCGGCCAGGATGGTGAGG
>JAFAFM010000083.1 GCA_023423495.1 Armatimonadota bacterium | reverse complement strand
CTTGCGGCTTACCGTAGCCCGCCCGAGTCGGCGGTTGAGACGCGATCATCCGGTACGCCTGGTAGCCGCCGAACGCACAGAGCCCGAGGACGGAAAAGAATCCGATGGAAATGAGCAGGATGATGGGAAGCCACGGAATGGGCTTTTTAGTGTCTTGAGGAGGAGGCGGTGGTGCGTACATCGGGTGATTACAGCTTAACGGACTGGATTCGGCTCCGCAAGGCGTGGCAAATGGCGATAGCAAGAGCGTCGGCAACGTCGTCGGGTTGAGGCGGCTTTTCCATTCCAAGCAGCTTCGTGACCATAAACCCAACTTGACGCTTGTCGGCGGCGCCATTCCCCACCACCGACTGTTTGATTTCGGGAGGGGCATACTCGCACCAATCCAGGCCCTTCTCGCTGGCTGCCAGCAGGATGACGCCGAGCGCTTTGCTGACATCCATGGCCGTCGTTTTGTTGGCGGCAAAGACCAGTCGTTCGGTAGCCATAGCGTCGGGTCGGTGCGATTCGATTAGGGAAAGCACTTCTCGGTGGATTTGAGCCAGTCGTTCGGTAATGGCCACGCGCGGAGTCTGGATCAATCCGAACTGCAGCAGATGGATTCGCGAACCTTCACGCCGGATCACTCCGTACCCGACTCGCTCAAGCCCAGGATCGATGCCAAGAATCGTCATGTTCGCTTGAATTTCCGCAGGAGGTCATCGGTGCTCAGAGTGATCGTAATCGGCCTGCCATGCGGGCACATGTACGGGTTCTCCGTGGTGGCAAGGTCCAAAATCAGCTTTTCCATCTCCGCGTGGCTAAGGGGGTCGCCCGCCTTGACCGCCATCTTGCAGGCGCTCGTAATCCAGATGTGCTCCCGAGTTGGAATGAGACGCCGAGTGACGCTGGCATTGACCAGTTCATCGACCATATCGCTGAGGATTTTCAGGGGATCTTTTGCCCGGATGGCCGCGGGGACAGCCCGCACAACATAGCTTTCCCCGCCGAATGGCTCGAGGTCGAAGCCAACCCTCGTAATTTCGTCAATCTTCTCTCGAAGCAAGACGGCCGATCGCTTGTCCAAATGCAGCGTTTGGGGCACTAGCAGGGGCTGTTTTTCGATTGCCGATTCCCCTTTCAACCCGCACAAGTATTCGTAAAGTATTCTTTCATGCGCTACGTGCTGGTCGACGATTACGATGCCCCGTCGGGTCTCGGCCACGATAAATGTATTCATCGCCTGTCCCAATACGCGCAACCCATCCATTAGGTCCCCAAATGGATATCGATCGGCTTCTAAGTGGGTGGGTGGCGTTACCCCCGAAGCGGGCAACGGAGCCTCGACGAGCCTTTCGCCGTCGCAGGGGGGTTCGGCCAGGACGGGCACGGCTGCAGCCAAGGCAGGTCGAGCGGCATCGAACGGATCTTGCGGAGTTGGAATTCCAACCCGCCAATCCTGAACTGTGCCCCGATCTTCTAACGCCTTTAGGGCATCGTTTGCTGCCGCCAACCCTTCCGCATTGGGCATCATGCCGTGATGCATGAGAGCGCTTTTAATGGCCAGTCGGATGGCTTCAAAGGCTTGACCTTCCTGCTGGAATTTGACCTCAGATTTGGTCGGAGAAACGTTGACATCGACCTTGGAAGCCTCGACTTCCACTAAGAGACTTAGTACCGGATACCGGCGTTCGGGCGTGATGTCCCGATACGCCTGATCGATCGCGGCGGTGAGGGATCGCGTGCGAACAGGACGCCCGTTCACAAAAATGAATTGGTAGTTTCGGGTAGACCGATTAACGTGAGGCGGGCTAACGAATCCGTGGATTCGCATGCCTCCGATAACCGTGTCGACTTCGGCGAGCGATCGCGCCAGATCTCGACCCCACACGTCGGCGATGGACTCGAGCATGTCTCCGCTGCCAGAGGTCTTGATCGCAAGCTGGCCATTGTGGGTGAGCGTGAAAGCGACGTGCGGATACGCCATCGCGTACTTGGAAACAATTTCCAAGCACTGCCCCAGTTCCGTCGTATCGGACTTCAGAAACTTCAAGCGAGCCGGGGTGTTGTAGAAGATGTCCTCGACGACGATTTCGGTACCCTTAGGACCGGGCACTTTATGCGGTTCCCTAATGGTTCCCCCTTCCACCTTCAGCGCAGTGCGCGAATTGGTTCCGTCGGAAGTTTTAAGAGTTAGCCTGGATACCGAAGCGATCGATGGAAGGGCTTCACCACGAAAGCCTAATGTTCCAACGTTCGTTAGGTCTTCTACTGTTCCTATCTTGGATGTAGCATGTCTTTGGAGGGCAAGCTCCGCCTCATCGGCGGCCATTCCACGGCCATCGTCGGAAACCCGGATCAGGGTTTTACCGCTGTCGATCAGATCTATTTCGATTCTCGTCGCGCTTGCGTCGAGCGAGTTCTCGACCAGTTCTTTCAGGGCCGAGGCCGGACGCTCCACCACTTCGCCCGCGGCAATTTGGTTGACCGTGTGGCTGTCGAGAAGGCGGATGCGCGGCGTGATAGTGATCAACGGTGTTAGTAGAGACGGATGAGGGCCGTCCGTTGATTATGAGGCTTCTCGCATTTCGCCCGCATTACTACCTGAGCAAATGTGACTTGCGAACCGAGAATCTAGCTAAGCGAGCCGGATTCGTCCGTCCGCCAATGAGCTCATGTTCGTCATTATCGGCATTGTCGTTGTTCTTGCCGCCACCATGATTGGTTACATCATGCACGGCGGACAGATCGCCGTGCTTATCCAGGTCAACGAATTCGTCGTTCTCGGCGGAGCTGGTTTTGGTTCATTCTTGGCCGCCAACGGCATGAAGAACATGACCGCCTCCATCAAGAGCCTGATGGGGCTGCTCAAGCCAGATCCGTACACGACGGCCGCATACAACGATCTGCTGAAGATGATGTATCAGCTTTTCAATGTAGCCAGAAAGGAAGGGCTGCTCGGCCTTGAGAAGCATATCGAGCAGCCGGATAAGAGCGAGATCATCCAGAAGTATCCGACCTTCCTTGCAAACCATCACGCGACATCCTTCTTTTGCGACACCCTGAAAGTCATTCTCACGGGAGCCGTCGGTCCGCACGACCTGTCCGAGATGATGGAACTCGACCTGGAGATCGCTCATGCTGAGGCGTCGATTCCCGCCGATGCGATCCAGACCGTTGGTGACGCGATGCCCGGCTTTGGCATCGTAGCTGCGGTTTTGGGTGTTATCATCACGATGGGCAAGATTGGCGGTGAAGCCGCCGCGATCGGTCAATCCGTCGCCGCCGCGTTGGTGGGCACGTTCCTCGGAATTCTCTTGGCGTACGGCGTTTTTAACCCCATGGCCCGAGCGATGCAGCTTCGACTGAAGTCGGAGGGGCAATATCTGAACTGCATCCGTTATGCCCTCTTCAGCTTCGCGCGTGGTGAATCGCCCATTACCTGCGTTGAGTTTGCCCGACGCAACATCGAGCCCAGCGTACGACCCGGCTTCGCTGAAATGGAGAAGAGCGTGAAGGAGAAAGCCGCTTAGTGGCCGATACCCCCATTATCATCAAGAAGAAGCGCTCCCACGGTGGCCACGGGCATCATGGTGGTTCTTGGAAGGTTGCCTACGCCGACTTCGTTACGGCGATGATGGCGTTCTTCATGGTGATGTGGATCATGGGGCTTTCTGATGAAGCCAAAGCTCAGATACAGGGCTACTTCAACGATCCGCTTGGTTTCGTGAAGAACCAACCCAGGGTCAAACTCAACATTTCTCCCCCGGGTACGTTTAACGCGTCGAAGGGTCCAGGGTCGGGTAGCGCGAACCTAACCGGCAACAGCGATGAGGAATCCTTGAAAGACCTCAAGAATGAGATCACGGAAAGGATCAAGGGTGAATCTGACCTTACCAAACTGCTGGATTACGTCGACATCAAAATTACGAATGAGGGCTTGCGAATTGAGCTGGTCGAATCCACGGTCGCTACATTTTTCCAGAGCGGCAGTTCCACCATCTTGCCAGCGGGCATAGCTTTTGTAAAGAAGATTGGCCCACTGTTGGCCCATACCAAGCGACCGTTGATCATCGAGGGACACACCGACGCCCAACCCTATCCCAGCGACACCTATAACAACTGGGATCTGAGCGCCGATCGGGCTAATTCGATGCGGCGTGCACTGCAAGGGGTCGGACTTCCGGCCAAGCAGTTTGCCGGGGTGCGAGCACTCGCCGATACCCAGCTTAAGCGTCCGGATGCGCCCAACGATGTCGCGAATCGCCGCGTTTCCCTACTACTGCCTTTTAGAAAGCCCCAGGGAAACAGTAAGGACTTGCCACGCGAAGAGTTCACCGAGCGTCTGAAGCCTAATCAAGTCGGAATCAATCCCACAAATTAGGCGCCTCTCGCCTTCCCATCCCTGGATCGGCTACTATTTGGAGTACCCATGACCAGCCTTGCGGTTGCCCTTACGATGGCGACCACTCCCATTTATGCGCCTGCCCAGCCCTGGGCGTTGAATTTTGCTGCGCCACCGCGAATTCCTTTGGTGGGCGACGTGAATGCCGACGGCTATGCCGACCTTGTCTGCATTTACGCACCGGGCGGGAGCATTATCGACGTTTCCCTCAACCAGAACGGACAGAAGCCCGGTCGGCCTTTTCAGGCCCTGAATCCTTGGGGCAAAGACTGCCAAGCTGCGGCAATCGCGAGCATCGATGCCCAACCAGGCGACGATGTAATCGGTATATTTGGCGGCAACAAGATTCGGATTGCCGGAGCCTTTGCTAACCGTAAGTTTAAGGATTCAGAATGGGTCACCCTGCCCGAGATTCTGGTAAAGCCCGCGCTTGTCGTCGAGGGAGGCCTTATCGTGGCATTCGACTTGAAGGGCCGAGGCAGCTACAGCATCGATCCGAAATCCAAGGCGATCAACAAGAGACCCAAGCCAAAGTATCGGGAGGAAGGCGACGTTACCCGGGAAGGAGACTTGGATAAGGACGGCGACTTGGACCAGGTCGTGTTCCGAAATGGCAAGGACAAACACACCGCCCACCAGATTCTCATTCGTCGGCTGATATCCGAGGGTGAAACAGATTCGGATGCCGATGGCCTCTTGAATGAGGAAGAAGATCGGCTGGGAACTGACCCCATCAATGCGGATACGGATCAGGACGGGCTGCTCGACGGCTGGGAAGTCGGCACGTTTCGGGGCCTGGATTTGAAAGCCTTGGGCTGTAACCCGCGCCGAATCGACATGCTCTGCTATGTGGCGCGGTTTGACGATGTGGATGACAAGCTCTTCAAGCGAGAACTTGGCAAGGTTGTCGACACCTATTCTAAACTTGACGTGGCAAATCACGACGGCTCCAAAGGATGGGGTTTGCACCTAATCTATTTGGATCCCATTACCGGCAGCGACAAGAAAAATCCTTGGTGGACGAACCGCGACAAGTTTCTGCCGAATCAGCATCGGGGGCTCGCCCATTTCATGCAAATCACACCGGGCGGAGGCGGTCAGGCAGATCAACTCGGGGATGGTGGCGGTTGTGGTTCGAATGCCCTTTGGGCGGTGTTCCTGCACGAATTCGGACACCAAATCGGCATGGATCACAACGGATTTTGGGGTCCCGCGTTTAATCCGATTTATCGAAGTTTAATGAGCTATGCCTACTCGTATAGCTTAGAGGACGACTACAATCGCATCGCTTATTCGAAGGGCGAGCTGAATGGCTACACCCTACGGGAGACCAACCTCGACGAAGAGATTCCCCTGCCCTACGAGAAGGTCAAATTCTTGGAGAAGGGGCCGTATCGGTTTCGTTTGAAGCCAAACGGAAAGACGACTCTGATCGATTGGAACTGGAACGGGGTCTTTGGCGAAAACGGAATCAAAGCCGACATCAATTACTCGTACGCAATCGGCGGGGGCCGACGTGATGATGTCGGGAAATCCAACAGTGCCCCGTGGCTGGCGGTACACAAAAACGAAGCTTACGTCTTCTTCGGGCAGCCTAATGCTCCGGGCGATAAGAAATCCGATCCGACGATTACGTTAAACAATCCTGGCAAATTACTGTACAGAAAGCTTATCCAACCATTCCGCTGGGAAGAGCCCATGGTCCTGAGCGACGAACTTGCCGGGGACCCGGTCGCCATTTCCCACAACGGCAAATTGGAAGTTTTCTATCCGACGGGTCGCGGCGTGTTGCGTAAGACCGTAGGCTCGAAGGGCGAACCTGAAATGGTCTCCAATAATCCCGCCCTCGTACCGAGCGTCGGGGCGAGCAAGGAACGCCTCTACCTCTTCCTTTGGGATCCAACCGACAAATCAGTGTCCTTCCGGATGATGCAAAAGGGTAAGTGGATAGGCGACGGCCGGCTCAGCGAGGTCAGCACAATCCCGGTCGGCATGACCTACGACACGATTAAGAACCGGGTGGTGATCGGCATGGCGCAAGACCAAGACGAGAACCGACCAAGTCGGTGGCAGATCCGCTACTACGACGAAACCAAAGGGGGACTCGAGGAAACGGGAATGGAGTGGATCGAGGGCGAGAAGGGTG
>JAFAFM010000064.1 GCA_023423495.1 Armatimonadota bacterium | reverse complement strand
CATCGGAATTATGCTGATCTCACTCGGATTTGCTCGAAACCTTTATGTGGCGATGCCTATCTACTTCCTCTTGGGGATGGTCACGGTTACCATCTTCAACACCGTGAACACCCTGTTCCAAACGCTCTCACCCGACCGCCTCAGGGGACGAGTCATCTCGATGCACAACTGGGCCCTCGGCGGGCTTGGCTTTGTGGGGGCGGTAGTTTTGGGTGCGTTCGCTTCCCGATTCACTCTGCCGCTCGCTATCCAAACGGGTGGGGTGGTGGTGATCCTCACGGCAGGTTACTTGTGGATCACTCGCCGGAGTTTGGAAGGGGTTTAAAAAATAAGGCCACCTGCCCGGCTGCTTCTGCGGGCGAGGTGGCTGAGATCCCTAATTGGACCTCGGTACAGACTTGCAGAAGCAAGTCAACGTTCCGAGGTCCCAAGGCGAGGCCTAGTCGTCGATTTCGTCTTCGAGCTTGACCTTGAAGGCAGTCAGGACAGATCCGTCCCAATGGCCTTCGACTTCAGCAATGTGCCCGGGCGTTCCGGCGATCGCGGTGAAGAACTGTTCACGCGTGATGTTGGGATCGCCGCCACTCAGCGGTCGATAGACCGTGGAATCGGTGGTGACCACCGTGATCAACGAGCCCGGCTGAACATTGATGCCACTGAACGAACTTGCTTGCACTTTGAAAGTGAATAGGGTCAAATCGACAGCCGAGGTAGCGCCGGTGACTTCACCATTGTCCTCGTCGTCGTCATCGTCCTCGAACTTCACCTTGATCGCGGTCAGAGTGTTCGTCCCGGAGTTGTACTCACCCTCAACTTCGACTTCGTCTTCGTCGTTGAGAAGGGCAAAGAACTCATCCTTGGTTATCGTCGTGCCTGCATTGCTCCGGAATGTAGTGGAGCCAT
Source organism: Armatimonadota bacterium (assembly GCA_023423495.1). Classification (GTDB taxonomy): domain Bacteria; phylum Armatimonadota; class Fimbriimonadia; order Fimbriimonadales; family Fimbriimonadaceae; genus 55-13. The sequence continues at coordinate 5,250 of JAFAFM010000064.1, read as the reverse complement.
TGGTGACTACGTGGATCGGGTCGCCGGCGGGCAGGAAGTCATCGACGTCGATCACGCTGAGATCGAACGTTCCCGCATTCGCGTCGATGTTGGAGACGTTACCGCGAGCTTCATCCTCGTCGTCATTGCCGTCACTGCCCGTGATCTTCACCCGGTCGGCGACAATTGCATTCAAGCCGGTGTCGAAGGTGCCCCGAACAACCACATGCTGACCGTTGGCGAGAACCGGGTTCCCATTTCCTCCAGAACGGTCTACACGCGTATCAGCATTCAACTGGACTTGGAAGGTTTGGCCGCCCTGAGTCAGCGTAAATGTCTGGTTTGGCGCAGTGCCGTTTAGCCCAGAGATAAAACCGGGATAATTCTCGCGTTCATGGCGGGAATCATCATTCACGGAATCGTCGTTTACCACGTTAATAAGCGCGCCGGTCACTTGGCTGCCATTTTCGTTCCACTGGGAGAGATCAAAGTCAATAATGAGGTTGTCATTGCCAGGGCCGAAAGTGCGGGCCGCGAAAGTGTCGGTAAGCGTCTTGTTGCCGGCCACGGAGCCCTCAAATGTGCGTGCCAATCCTGTGGTGGAGCCGGTGGTAAATAGGGTGACGTCGTCATCTAAGACCACGGAAACCGAATCATATTGTCCGGAGAGGTCGTCGTCGCGCGTGAGGAATTTGAAGCGTCGACCTTGAGCATCGCGAAGGGAGCGAAGGTCGACTACGACGCCGGTCGTGCTGTCGAAAACAACGTCGGATCCACCGCCGACGCGTCCAAGGGAAACCTGTTTGATCGTGACCCAAACATGATCGTAGCCTGTGCTTAAGTCATCTGTGAGAAAGATTGAGGCACTGTCATCGTTAGAGCCACCTCCGCCACCGCTGCTTCCTCCGCATCCGATCGCGGCAAGGGCGACGATCCCGAGGATCGCCTTAGTCATCCGATTCATTTCTTAGAACCTCCTAACGTAATGGAAAATGGCGCAGGTCATTACCTCTGCGTCAGTTGAATTCAGAGTAATGGTAAGTAGAAGAAAAGCGGTGTCCTGCTTTTTCCCTACAGATAAGAATCGACGCGGAGTCCGGAATTGTCGTTCCCTTGGTAAACTCCGCCTATGTCCCGTCACGACGTCGACGAGTGGCTTTGGCAGATTGGCAATGAACTGCAGCGTCTGAGCGAAGAGATGGTGCGCACCCGCCCTGCGGTCGCCATGGGAAAGGGTTGGGAACCGCGAGTCGACGTATTAGAGAATGGCAATCGCATCTTGGTCAAAGCCGAGATCTCGGGAGTCAAGGGAGAAGACATTCACCTCTTGTATTTGCCCGAGAGGCATAGTCTTTTGCTCCGCGGAGTAAGACAAGATGAGACGCACGACTCGCACGGCAAGTGCAGTGTGCACCAACTCGAAATCTTCTACGGCGAGTTCCAGCGCGAAGTCAAACTCCCCGATGTGCCGATCCTGATCGACGAAATGAAGGCACAGTATCGGAACGGATTCTTGCTGATCTTGCTTCCAAAGGAGCAGCGCGTCTCAGTCCAAACGATTACGATAACCAAACAATAGATGTCTGAAGTGAAACTGCCTATAGAAGAAGCGGAATGGATTGAAGCGGACCTGGGAGAACCCCAGATTCAAGATCATCCAGAGGAGGAACCGAAGCCCGATATCCCATCGGAGCTCAACATCCTGCCGCTTCGAGATAGCGTGATCTATCCGATGCTGATCGCGCCGCTAAGCGTTTCACGCGAGTCCTCCGTGCAATTGATCGATGAGAGCATCGTCGGTAACAACCGGATTATCGGCGCCATCTTGCAGAAGCGTCCGAGCGACGAGACTTTGACGTTCGATGATGTTTACGAGTACGGGTGCGCAGTTATCATTCGCACTCTGGTGAAGATGCCGGACGCGGTGCGACTGATCGTTCAGGGCGTCCAGCGGTTCAGAATTGTGGAGCGCATCCAGGAGCAGCCGTACCTCCGCGCACGCATCGAGGTAATCGATGAACCTCAGATCACAGAAGAAAAGTCGGAGGAGTTAGAGGCGCTGAGGCGCTCCGTCGCAGCTCTGTTTGAGCAAGCCATCCGCCTGTCACCCAACCTACCAGACGAGCTTCGGACGCTCACTCAAGCTATCCAAGAGACAAACGTGATGTGTGACTTAGTAGCTGCACACATGACACTGAGCCCCGAAGACAAGCAAAAGATTCTAGAAACTATTGATCTGCAAACGCGGCTGCGCTCGCTTCTGGAGATGCTGGGTAAAGAAGTTCGTGTACTAGAACTTAGTAGCAAGGTGCAGAGTGAAGTCAACACTGAGCTAAGTAAGTCTCAGCGTGAGTACTACCTCCGAGAGCAGCTAAAGGCGATTCAGCGAGAACTCGGGGAGGAGTCGGAGCGTGGGGAAGAACTTGAGGAATTGCGAGTCAAGATCGACGAGGCAAACCTCCCTCAGGATGCCCTTAAAGAAGTTAATCGCGAGTATGACCGCTTGCGCCGGATGTCGCCGGGCGCTCCTGAATACACAGTCGCCCGCACGTACGTCGACTGGATGATCGCCCTACCCTGGGACGATTCCACGGAGGACAACTTAGACCTCGCGGCCGTGAAGGAGACCCTGGACAAGGATCATAGCGGGCTCGATAAAATTAAAGAGCGGATTATCGAGTTCCTCGCTGTAAGGAAGATCAAACAGGGCAAGGTGCGCCAGCCCATCCTTTGCTTCGCAGGACCTCCGGGCGTCGGCAAAACCTCATTGGGTCGCTCGATTGCGCACTCGATGGGGCGTAAGTTCGTACGAATTTCTCTTGGGGGTATGCGAGACGAAGCTGAGATTCGAGGGCACCGACGCACTTACATCGGCGCCCTGCCTGGACAGATTATTCAGGGCCTCCGCCGCGCAGAAACGAACAATCCAGTGTTCATGTTGGACGAGATCGACAAGCTCGCCAATGACTACAGAGGAGACCCCTCCTCGGCGCTGTTGGAGGTTCTCGACCCTGAGCAGAACGGCACCTTCCGAGATCACTATATCGATGCGCCCTTCGATCTCAGCAACGTCTTCTTCATCACGACTGCTAACCGCTTGGACACCATTCCCGCACCATTGCGCGACCGTATGGAGGTCATCGAGCTGGGTGGATATACGGAAGAGGAAAAGGTCGATATCGCAAAGAACCACCTCATCCCGAAGCAGATCGAAGAACATGGGCTCAGACCGTCGCAAATTCAGTTCAAACCTGAGTCAGTTCAGCGTCTGATTCGGTTCTATACTCGCGAGGCTGGCGTGCGTAACCTGGAGCGAGAGATTGGGAGTGTGGTGCGAAAGGCTACACGTCTGTTCGCAGAAGGTCGTACGGCCAAGGTAACTGTAAACAACAAGTTTGTGGAGTCAGCCTTGGGAGCACCACGCTTCCTAACAGAGGAGGTCTTGGAGCGCGAATTAACACCGGGTATGGCTATCGGTCTCGCCTGGACGCCGGTTGGTGGAGACGTGCTCTTCATTGAAACCACCAAGATGCCTGGCAGCAAGGGACTGATCGTAACGGGACAACTGGGCGACGTAATGAAAGAGAGTGTTACGGCGGCGCTCAGCTATCTCCGGAGCCATTCCGACGAGCTCAAGATCGCACCTGACTTCTACGAGAAGTCCGAGATCCATGTCCACGTGCCGGCAGGCGCGGTTCCCAAGGATGGCCCCAGCGCCGGGGTCACCATGCTCACCGCCCTCACTTCACTAGTGACCGGCCGCAAGGTGAAGCCACGTCTCGCGATGACCGGGGAGTTAACCTTGAGCGGCCAGGTGCTACCTGTGGGTGGGATCAAAGAGAAGGTGCTCGCGGCTCACCGGGCAGGAGTGGACACGCTCATCCTTCCCGATCAGAATCAAAAGGATTACATGGAAGACGTGCCCGAGGAGATCAGGGCCAAGCTCAATACGAACTTCGTGAAGCGCGCCGACCAGGTGCTTCGGCTGGCTTTGGAACGGACCAAGGGCGCCTAGGGCTGTAGGCTTCCCAAGGTAACATAAAAACCCTCGCGAGGTGCCGTGCCCAAGTGGCCTAAGGGGTCGGTCTGCAAAACCGATATTCAGCGGTTCGAATCCGCTCGGCACCTCCAATCCAGCTAAACTTCGTCCATGCTTCCGGTGGACAAACTCCTCCAACTTGCAATCGCCGCTCGAGAGCGTGCCTACGCCCCCTATTCCAAGTACAAGGTGGGAGCGGTGATCGAGACAAGTTCGGGAAGCGTGTATACCGGGGTCAATGTCGAGAATCTTAGCTACGGCGCTACGATCTGCGCTGAGCGGACGGCGGTCGTCAAGATGGTTTCGGAAGAGCTTGGAGGCCAGGTCGTCCAGATCGCGGTGGCGTCTGAAGAGGGAGTCATGCCGTGCGGGATCTGTCTCCAAGTTTTGGAGGAATTCGTGGCTGGGCCAGCGGCGATGGTGCACTGTGGCAAACCAGACGGAAGCGTAAGAAGCTTCCGATTTGAAGAATTATTGCCTCATGCCTTTGAATCTAATGCAGTAAAACGAACCTGAGGCGGGCGAGCGGCGGTCTAATGTTTCGAGCGCTGGGTATAACCTGCCGCACATAGGTGATGGATTTGAAAAAGTATCTTGGACTGATTCCGATCGCGTTGTTCGTGTTCATGCTCGGCTGCGGAGGAGGAGGTGGCGGGGGAAGCAGCTCCAACGGCTCAAACGGCACCAATGCCACAACGGGCTTCACTTCCGGGCAAACGAATGCTGACCCGACCAGCACAATCCTTGGTCAGACGGTCAGCCGGACGTCCAGCGGAATCGGAGGCGTCACCGTGCGGTTCTACGATGGAGGTGGTGCACTCGTTGGTACGGCGGTTAGCCGCGCCAATGGATACTTCGATGCCAATGTCCCGACGGCAACTCGCTTCGAAGTCGATCAGGCCGGCGTACCGAACGCAAACCAGAAGATCTATACGTACGACGGACAGGTGTATCAGGCAGTCGGAAACGGGCTTACGTGTAACCGGATCCTGCTTCCACCTATGACCCCAGGGGTGCTGACGCCGATGGAGACGGCGATATCCTTCTTTCTCTCTTCGGATCCACCCACATTCCCGAGCGGTTGCTTCTAGTTTTTAGGTCCTCTTAGAAACTCAGCTACCGCACGAAGATCGGCCTCGGGTGTAGTCGCAAAGCCTGGTATTGTACTGCCGGGCTTTTTGCTTTTCGGATCACGGACGAAGTCGACATACCATTGGGCGTCCGTGTACTGC
>JAFAFM010000030.1 GCA_023423495.1 Armatimonadota bacterium | reverse complement strand
CCATGAAGTTGCCCACACCTGGTTCGGCGGCTTGGTCAACAACACCTATCTCACTTCCATGTGGAACGAGAGTTTCGCGGTGTGGGGCAGTGGCTATTACCTGAGGAATGCCCCCCTTGGAAACAAGGAAGACCGCTGGTTGGCCTACATCCAAACGCCGCAAATCGACGAGCACGCTTATAACTTGGCTCCTCTGAACGACGCGCCAGCTGAGATCGGACCCGAAGCCAATACGCTCGGATACGGGAAGGGCGCGTACGTCTTGCAGATGTTGGAACAGGAGCTTGGAACGCCCGCCTTCGTCAATGCCTGCAAAGATTGGTTGAAAACTCAGGACAAAACGCGGGGCGGGGAATGGGAAGATTTCGAAGCCGCCGTCCAACGCACTTCCGGCCGAGATCTGAAGTGGTTTTTCGATCAATGGGTACGCCGTCCGGGCTTTGCGGACTTTGACATTAGAGACGTTCGCTTCGAAAATGGAGCCGTAGTCGGTCAAGTTGACTTCCAGGGCACTCCCTACCGCATCACGTGCGAAGTCCTGGCGGAAATCGCGGGAAAGCAAAGCTTCCACAAGGTGGAGTTGAAGCAGGGCGCTTTCCGCCTGCCCCTGGCTACGAAGCCAACGTTTGTTTCCTTCGACCCGTGGCGTCGCATTGTTCGAAAAATCGACGCAAATGAGGCTCCCACTACGATCGAAGCTGAACTTCGCAGATTCCGAAGGATTGACGTTCGCTCCAGTCGGAACTGGCTGACGGGTGTCGGTCAGCCCTCGTCTAGTCCCGTTTCAGCGAACCTCGAAAATCTATTCCTGGTTGGATTGCCCCAAGACTCCGCACAGCTCCGAGACCTCTACCAGCGGGCTGGGGTCAGGGTGGAAGGCACTAAGGCAACTTATGACGGAACCGTATTTGATCTTGAGAAGGGCGGGTTCGTCGCCTTGATCGATCTACCCGGCGGCGGTCGATGTGCCATTGGAGCGGGGAAGATTGAGCACACACCGATTTTCGGCAATACGCGTCTGATGGTTTTTGACGAACTGGGACGATTCCTCCGCGGCATCACGGAACCTAAGACGAGCGGCCGTTTCGTCTTTCGGCTTTAATCCAGCCCGGTACAATTAGGATGTGAAAGTCCGCATTACGTTTTGCACTGAGTGAAACTATGCGCCGCGTGCCGCCAGTTTGGCGGAGGCATTGGTCACTCGTTTCCGGGGTCCACTTCGGGCCAAGCATGTTATCGAATCCCTGGAGCTGATCCCGTCTGGCGGCGGGGTATTTGACGTAGAAGCGGATGGCGTGCTGATTTTCTCGAAGCATAAAGTTGGCCGCCACGCAAAGGTGGAAGAAGTCGTTATGTCGGTGGAGAAGATTCTGAAAGCAGGATGATTGCGATGCGGGATTTCAACGAACTCTCTGGAGCCTGGGCGGGCTGGTCCATCCAATTTGGAATTCGTATCGCGGAATCCATGCAGTTGACGATCCAGAAGGGTCGTATCACGGGCAGCGGCACCGACAAAGATGGCGAGTTTGAACTCGTTGGCGCATTCATCGAGCGCAAGAACGAGATTTTAATCACCCGGACCTATACCTGGACGACCGAACCCACCCAGAGTGGAGTCGGGATTCCTTATGAGTATGTTGGAACCTGGGACGGCTCGTTCGTTTCCGGCCTTTGGTTCCCTCGCTGGTATCCGGATGCCGACGGCGGTCCCTTTGAGATGTGGCCGGGCGGGGAAGAGCTGAAGCTTGAGCTAGAATTCGAGCACTCGGAAGAACGGCTTTTGACGCTTAGCAAGTAGCCAACTGAGCCATTGCTCGGATTTCAGTCAGCTTGCCCTTTCGGCTCGCTGGACTATCCAAGCTGAACGACCGAACATCTCCGAGTTCATTCTTGGCAAACTCAGCCGTGCGTTCGATCGCCGCTTCCAAGTCCTTATTCACCGGAATGAAGGTCGAGTGCACCAGTTCCCCAGCTTCGGGATCAAACTCCCAGATTCCAACGATGCGGCCCCGGTCGATAATCGCATTGTTGGGCAAATCCGACAAGCCACCGATCGGCGCCGGGCCCTTCTCCCCGACAATCTGCTTCGAACGATCCCCATCGTCGATTAACATGCTCAGATCTCTCCGGAGTACGAAATGGGAGTCAATACCGGAAATGAGTGCGTAGGCCGGAGTTTCCAACATTTGAAACGTGCGGAAACCTTCTTCGCTTTCTCGATCCAAAAAGTACTCACTGTTCTCCAAGCGGACAATATCTGCCGACTCCATCGCATTCTTGGCGGCTTTCACTCCGAGACCGGAAAACCACTGAAAATTCACTTGTGTCGCCGGACCAGCCCATCGGAAATACAAGTCAGCTAGGTTCGCATATGCCTCTTCTTTCGATAAATTGAAGGCACCCAACGGAGACGGATTCCAGAGGCAGTATGAATATCGTTGCTGGTCGAGCCTGCCATTGGTGGGAACCCTGCGTATTCGGCCCTGGGACTGCAAGAACCCGAGAGCAAGCGGCAATGTGGTCGTCTGACCCCGCTTCTTGCCCTCCTCTCCAAGGCTGCGGGCGGCATCGCTGACGGCTTCCTTTAACTCCTTGGGATCCATCGCTCCGGACTTCAGCGCGTCTTCGACTTTAGCCATCAAGTGCTCGATCTCTGCGTCAGTTACGCCCAGAAAGTTACGAGCCGTGTTCATGGACGCCTGGTCGCTGAATCCCTGGCCCACCTTTAGCGCCAAAGCGAAGTGCTCTCTGGGAATGATGTAAGTGCAGCCTCGAGCAGAGGGCAGTTCATGAATTTCCAAGGAAGCGATCGCCTGATCAATCCTCTCCCGGCTGATACTTGCTCTTGAGAATAGGGTCAGGTATGGATTCGCGCCGCCTACGGAC